>JAGRMK010000484.1:0-1821 GCA_020441345.1 Paracoccaceae bacterium | reverse complement strand
ACGATCAGCAGGAAAATCCCCATTTCGACCCCGAAAACCGTCGACAGTGGCTGGCGGAACAGCATCGACATGACCAGCAGAAGCGGCAGCAGGGGCAGGGCGAGGAACAGGTCGGTGAGGCGCATCAGCATTCCGTCGATGCGGCGAAAATACCCGGCCAGAACACCGATCATCGTGCCCAGGAACACCGACAGGATCATCGCCACGATCCCCACCGCCAGAGACACCTGGCCGCCCTTCATCATGCGCGCGAAGATGTCGCGGCCCAGCTGGTCGGTGCCCATCGGATGCGCGAAGCTGAAGCCCTGGTTGCGCGACCGGATGTCGATATAGGTCGCGCTATAGGGCCAGATATAGGGGCCGACAAAGCAGAACAACACGATTGCCAGAAACACGACCATGCCGACCAGCGCGCCGCGGTGGGTCTTGAACTGGTCCCAGACGTCCCACCACTGGTTGCGGGGTTTGCGGATGACGAGGGTGTCAGTCATAGCGGATCCTCGGATCAAGGATGGCGTAAAGCAGATCGGCGATCAGGTTGAACCCGACGATCAGGATGGCAAAGACCATCGACAGGGTCAGAACCATCGGGAAATCCGAAGCATAGATCGCGATGATCAGCAATTGGCCCAGCCCGTTCACCCGAAAGATGTTCTCGGTGATGATCGCGCCGGTGAAGATCGTCGGAATGCCCAGGGCAATCACCGTGACCACCGGGATCATCGAGTTGCGCAGAACATGGACCAGAACCACCACGCGCTCGGTCATGCCCTTGGCGCGGGCGGTGCGCACGTAGTCCTGGGTAAAGTTGTCCAGCATCGCGGCGCGCATGAAACGGTTGATCTGTGCCGCGTTATAGAGCGTCAGGATGAACACCGGCATTGCCATCTGCCGCAGTTGCAGCAAGAAATTGTGGAAACTGTCGACCACCAGCGTCGTGTCGTAGATGATCGGGAACCAGCCCAGCCAGATCGAGAAGATCAGCATCAGCAGCGGCCCGGTGAAGAAGGTCGGCAGCGAAAACCCGACCATCGACACAAAAGCCCCCAACTGGTCGAACCAGCTATATTGACGATACGCCGAATAGACCCCGATCGGCACCGCGACCAGAATGCCGATCACATAGGACAGACCCACAACCCATAGCGTTTGTGGCAGTCGCTGGGCGATGATGTCGGCAACCGGCGAGCGGGTCTGGAACGAGATGATCCGCTGACCTTCGACCGCCAGGCTTTCCCAGCCGGTCATATTGGCAAGGATATGGCTCGGCTCGATGATGGTGAACATGTAGAGCCATTTGTAGAACCGGATGAACCAGGGTTCGCCCAAGCCCAGAGCCAGGCGCATCTGTTCGCGCACCTCTGGGGGGATGGTCAGCGGCATATCCGACATCGGATCGCCGGGAGACAGTTCCAGCAACAGGAAAATGGCCAGAGCGATGAACAAAAGCGTCGGGATCGCCAGCAGCAATCGTCGCAGCGTATAGGTGAACATGAGGATAGGCGCCTTTGTTCAGCGTTCGAGTCATTGAAGGGGCCCGCCCCCAAGCACAGGGGGCGGGCGTCTCAGGGTGTTACTGCACGCGGTGCCAGTCCGCGATGTTCCACAGGCCCGAGTCCCAGACGTTCAGACGCACACCGGCCAGCGAGTTGGCATGGGCGTCGACACGACCGCGATCGACCAGCGGGACGACGACGAAGTTCTGAACCAGAATGTCGTTGAGCGCGCGGGCAATGCGGCCCCGCTCTTCGATGTTGGCCGTCTGGGTCAACTGAGCGTGCAGGGCGTCATACTCTGGGTCGCAGAAGCGGTTGATGTTCT
>JAGRMK010000483.1:1689-3700 GCA_020441345.1 Paracoccaceae bacterium | reverse complement strand
CGGCCTCGAAATGCTGATCGTTCTCGACGAAGCCGGTAATGCGCACGCGGGTCTTGCCCTCGACCAGAACCTTGACGGTGCCGTCGGGCAGACGCAGCAATTGCAACACATTGGCCAATACGCCAATGCGGAACATTTCATCGGTCGTCGGGTCTTCGGCGGCATGGTCGGTTTGCGCGACCAGCAGGATCTGACGATCCTCGCTCATCACGGTTTCAAGGGCCCGCACCGATTTGTCCCGGCCAACGAACAGCGGAACGATCATATGCGGAAACACAACCATGTCCCGCAGGGGCAACACGGCAAAAGTGTTCGGATGACCTGACATATTTACCTCAACTCAGTTTCGCCGCGCGGGCCTGTTACAGCGCCCGACGCGATCCCGTTCACCGATATATCTGGGGCGGATCGCCCCGAACTTCAACACTTGGTGCCCAAAGCAATGACAGCGTAGTGTGGCACAAGTTTGTGACGATTGAGACCGTTTTGCGGACTGGTTAATAAAGCGTCACATCGCAAAGGGATAGCCCGAGCGCCGCCACAGATGGAACAGATCGCCCCCCACCGGCTGCGCCTGCGCCAGGGTCCAGCGGTGCGGCCCGATGCCCGTCACCCCCAGAGTGGCAAGCCCCGCCGTGCCGTCCGCGCCGAACACGTGACCGGCGCTAAACACCGCCAGATCGTCAACCAGATCGGCGCGCAACAGGCTGGCCCCCAGCCCGCCGCCGCCTTCGCACAGAACCCGTGTCAGCCCCGCGGCGCCCAATCGCGCCAGCGCATCGGTCGGATCCAGCCGCCCCATCTCGTCCACCGCGCAACGGATCAATTCTGCCCCCCGCGCAGCCCACCGCGCCCGCGCTTCAGCCGGCGCATGGGGCCCGTGCAGCAACCAGACCGGCGCCGCCTCGGCACTGCGCCCCAAACGCGAATCCGGCGACAGACCCAGGCGGCTGTCGGCAACGATACGCACCGGCTGCCGCGCGATCCCCAAGCCGCGCACCGTCAGCTCCGGATCGTCGGCGCGCGCCGTGCCTGCGCCCACCAATACCGCGTCATGCGTGGCACGCATCAAATGCACGCGCCGCCGCGCCTGCGGTCCGGTGATCCAGCGGCTTTCCCCGGTCGCCGTGGCGATCCGCGCATCCAGCGTCAACGCCAGCTTGAGCGTCACCATCGGACGCCCGCGCAGCACCCGCGACAGAAACCCGGCGTTGGCCAGGCGCGCGGCCTCTGCCTCGACGTCTTCGGTCACCTGCACCCCGGCGGCGCGCAGCATCGCGTGTCCCTTGCCCGAAACCCGTTCATCCGGGTCCGTCAAGGCAGTAACGACACGCGCCACACCCGCCTCGATCAGCGCCGCAGCACAAGGCGGGGTCTGCCCGTGATGCGCGCATGGCTCCAGGCTGACATAGGCCGTCGCCCCGCGTGCGGACGTACCCGCCTGCTCCAGTGCGCGCACCTCGGCATGGGGCCGCCCGCCCGGCTGCGTCCAGCCGCGCCCCGCGATCGCCCCGTCGCGGACAATCACGCAGCCAACCGCCGGATTGGGCCAGACCGCGCCCAACCCGCGCGCCCCCAGTCCGATCGCCAATCGCATGAACCGCCGGTCCAGTTCGGACACGCCCGCCCCCTCTTTACTCTTGAAATATCCCTGGGGGTGAATTGGCCGCAGGCCAAGAGGGGGACAGCGTCCCCCTGCCCTTCACTCTTCGTTCAAGACCGGCGGGCGCAACTCGGACACGAACTTGTCAAAGTCATCTGCCGCCTGAAAATTCTTGTATACGCTGGCAAAGCGCACATAGGCCACCGTGTCGATCCGCGCCAGCGTCTCCATCACGATCTCGCCGATCACCGCGCTGGGGATGTCGGTTTCGCCCATGCTTTCCAGCCGCCGCACGATGCCCGAAATCATCTGCTCGATACGCTCCGGCTCGATCGGCCGCTTCTGCATCGAAATTCGGATCGACCGTTCCAGCTTGTCACGATCGAAGGGTTCGCGTTTGCCAGAGGA
>JAGRMK010000483.1:0-1677 GCA_020441345.1 Paracoccaceae bacterium | reverse complement strand
TGCACCCGTTCATAGGTGGTAAATCGTCCGCCACAAGCCGGACAGAACCGTCGCCGCCGGATTGAGACATGGTCCTCGGCCGGGCGCGAATCCTTGACCTGAGTATCGACGTTTCCACAAAACGGGCAGCGCATGACCTCTCCCTCGGGGATGCTTAACGTTTATCCACAGCCTTTATAGGCAACACGCCAAACCTTGGGTAGAGTAAAAAAGCCGCCCCCAGATTTTGAGAGCGGCCATAAACCGGGCGTTTCGCGTCGCGGCGGTCAGTCGACAACAACGACCCGCATGTTCTCCATCCCCTGCTCCTGCACCATCGAGAACAGCAACGAGGCATTGTCTGGATGCAGGCGCACGCATCCGGCACTGGCCGGGCGACCCAGACGGCTGATCGACTCTGTGGCATGGATCGCATAATCGCCGTCATAGAAGATCGCGAAGGGCATCGGCGCATTGCCATAGAGGCTGGACCGGTGCCAGCGCGACAGCCATTGCGGCGACCACTCGCCACGCGGGGTGTATTTCCCGGCGCGCGCCGTGGAAACCGGCCATTCATAGCGCAACTGTCCGTCGATATAGACGTGCATGGTTTGCGCTTCGACGCTGACGCGCGCGACAATCGTGCTGGCCTGCGCCATGCTAGGCAACGCCAGCAGCATCGCCGCAATTGCGGCTTTGAAAAAAGAAGACATTCCACCCCCCCGGGTCGATTCACACACTTGGTTCGGCGTGGCAGCGCCTGACACAAGATGCTGAATGTCTGACAAGAAAGTCAAGATTTTCGGCGCCTTTCCGCCGACTCACGACGGGGGCGTTGCAATTCTGCCCGCATTGAGCCGCAGAACCCGGTCCATGCGCCCCGCCAATTCCAGGTTGTGCGTCGCGATCAGCGCCGACAGGCCGGTTTCGCGCACCAGGTCCATCAGCACGCCGAACACCTGGTCCGAGGTCGCGGGGTCCAGGTTCCCGGTCGGCTCGTCGGCCAGAAGGATATGCGGCGCATTGGCCATCGCGCGGCAAAAGGCAACGCGCTGCTGCTCGCCACCCGACATCTCTGCGGGACGGTGGTGCCCTCGCTTGTCCAGCCCGACCCGCGCCAAGAGATCCACGGCACGCAATCGCGCGTCGCGGCGGGTTACGCCATTCGCCAACTGCGGCAGCATGACGTTCTCGATCGCCGAAAACTCGGGCAACAGGTGGTGGAACTGATACACGAACCCGACCTGCGCCCGGCGCACGGCGGTGCGGGCGTCGTCGCCCAGCTCCGTCATCTCCGCGCCGTCGATCTCCACCCGTCCGCCATCGGGAGCATCCAGCAGCCCCGCGATATGCAACAGCGTCGATTTCCCGGCCCCCGAGGGCGCGACCAGCGCCACGACCTCGCCCCTGGCCAGCGCCAGCGAAGCCCCATCGAGCACATCGACCGGGCCGCCCGCCCCCCCGGCATAGGATTTCCGGATCCCGTCAAGCACCAGAACCGGATGCGCCGGGACGCGGTTGGTTGCCGGGTCACTCATACCGCAAGGCCTCCACCGGGTTCATCCGCGCGGCGCGCCGCGCCGGAAAGATCGTGACCACGAACGACAGGCCCAACGACAACGCGACCGATTTCGCGACATCGATCAGCCGCAACTCGGCCGGCAAGGCGTAAATCCCGCGGATCGACGGATCCCAGAC
>JAGRMK010000482.1 GCA_020441345.1 Paracoccaceae bacterium | reverse complement strand
GAGCCGAAATTGCCCTGACCGTCGAGCAGCTTCAACGACATGGAAAACGGCTGGGCCATGCGCACCAGAGCGTCATAGATCGCGCTGTCACCGTGCGGGTGGTATTTGCCCATCGTATCGCCTACCGGTCGCGCGGATTTGCGATACGATTTTTCGTAGGTGTTGTTGGTCTCGTGCATCGCATAGAGGATGCGCCGGTGCACGGGCTTGAGCCCGTCGCGCAGGTCCGGAATGGCGCGGCTGACGATCACGCTCATTGCGTAATCCAGATAGGCCGTGCGCATCTCCTGCACGATGGAAACCGCCGGTTGCGGAGGCTTCATGTCACCGGTCTCGGTCGGGGTATCGGTCTCGTCGGTCATTGGGTGGTCACGTCATTCACCGGGGGGCCTCATTGGCTCGATCCACAAGATTTTGTTGCCTGTCTTATAGCCGAACCCAACCGGCGGGTGCAATGGCCGGGGGGGCGTCGCGGGCGGGCCGGGCGTGGCGTTCTGGGTCGTTGACAGGCCGGTTTGTGGCATGTGTCATGGTCGCGGTATACCCTATCGCGTTTGTTCACTTTCAGCAGGAGACCCCATGACCAGACATTTCGCTTTTTCCGCACTTTTCGCGCTGGCCAGTCCGGCGCTCGCCGAGCCGGTGAACATCACGCCTGACACGGCCTCTGTGACCGTGATGACCGACACCGGCCCCGCCGAAATTTCGCGCATCCAGGACAACGACCATCAGGTCACTGGCGAGTGGGCGTTGACCTCGCGTCCCTGCCCGAATTTCTGCATCCAGCCGATGAGCCCCGCAGTGGGCGTAACGACCGTGGGCGAGCTCGAGGTTCTGGCGGCGTTGCAAGACCCGGAGACCCTGGTTGTCGACAGCCGGGTGCTGGCCGACTATCGCGGCGGGACGATCCCGGGCGCGATTCATATTCCCTATACTCAGACGGTCGACCGCTTGGACGAACTGGGCTGCGAGGTCGATTTCGACGGGTTCCTCTGCGACAATGCCCGTCCGGTGGTGTTGTTTTGCAACGGCCCCTGGTGCGGCCAGTCGCCCACCGCGATCCGCCGCATGATCGAGGCCGGATTTCCGGCCGAGCGTATCTCCTATTATCGCGGCGGCATGCAGGTCTGGCGAATGCTGGGGCTTTCGGTCACCGAACCGGCGAACTGACGCCGCCGCCGGGCACGGGCCGCCAGCAGGCCCGGCCTGACATGGCACCAGGCGTCCGGGGCATGGGCCCTTGTGGCGGGGGCGGAAGCTCCGAACCCGGCTTTTCTCCATCAGGCCCCGCCGTGCGCGGGGCCTGATGCGGTTGGTGGGGGGAAGACGTTGCGCGCCGGGCTCAGGTGACTGGCCGAGATTCACAATGCCGTGCGTTCTTGTCTGCAAAGCCCCCGTTGTGACCTGAATCAAGGCCCTTGGGTCGGCGGGGCCGGTAAGCTTGCCTCAACCAGGAGGGAGATGTCCATGTATCACAATATCCTAGTCCCCATTGCCTATGAACCGGGGTTCGAGGCAGGTCGAGAGATCGCCATCGCAAAGGCACTGGCTGCGCCGGGTGCGCGTGTCACCCTGCTGCACGTGATGGAGCGCGTTCCGTTCTATGCCATCGACTACATGCCCGACGGCTGGCGCGAAGAGCTTGTCGCGGCGATCAAGGCAGACATGAGCGCCCAGTCCGCCGATGTGCCCGGTGCGGGCGTTGCCGTGGTCGAAGGTAACGCGGGGCGTGCCATCCTGGATTGGGTCGATGCCGAGGGCGCGGATTGCATCGTTCTGGCTTCACATCGGACTGATTCCTCGCTCTTCGGGTCAACGGCATCCTGGGTCGCCCGCCATGCGCCCTGTGCCGTCCATCTCATCCGATAATCCCTGACAATCCCTTAATCGATCTGGAGGAAATCATGCGTCTTGTTTTTTCTTTGCTCATCGCTCTCATGTTCGCCTCGGCCCCGGCAGGCGCCCAGGGCTTGCTTGGATCCTATTCGGCCTGGATCGGCCAGCAGGATCTCTATAATTCACGCGGTCAGCGTCTGACGGAGACCTGGCAGATCATCCGGCAGGACCGCGCGAACTTCCATCGCTTCAACCGACGCGACCCGGGCGACGGAAACGATCCGTGGTTCGCCAATGCCAATGCACGTGCCTCGCTGGAGCAGGCGATGATGAATGTTTACCTGACCCCGAACCAGCGCGCGATGATCCTGCAAGGTGGATCCTGGGTGCAGCTCGATCTTTATGGCTGGAGCAGCCAGCAGATTACCGCGATCAATCTGATGGTCTGGCGCTGATCACCGCAGCCGCAAGACTGTCGCCAGAACCGCAAGCGCCTCTCGCGGGGCGTGACGGAACCACTGCCGCGGGCCGATCGATCCGGCCCGCGGTGTGTCTGTCGAGGCCACGAGGCCGATCTGACGGGCGATCAGCCGCGCCCGGGGGGCGTGGTAAGGATCGGTGACAATCACCACCCGCGACGGCTGCAACCGGTCCAGGATGGGCAGGGCATTCAACAAGTTCTCACGCGTCGTCATGGACCGGTCTTCTGTGTGCAAGACCGAGTCGGGGATGCCCGATGCACGGCACAGATCACCGATGACCTGCGCCTCGGTGGGGGGGTGTTTTCCCAATCCGCCGCAGCCAAGGATCGCGTCGATCTGTCCGGTATGATAGAGCGCGATGGCGTGGTCCGCCCGCCGCGCGAGGGTCGGCGAGGGGCGCCCCCCAGACCAGACCGCTGCCCCAAGAACCACCGCGACGCGGGGTCTGGCAGAGGATGACCGACGTTCGCGAAGTTCGATCCTTCCGGGTTGCCGCGGCTGGTCCTGGCGAAGGGTCATCGGTGCGTGTGATTGTCAGACATAATGAATTGACCCGAGGCTATTTCTGGAATTGGTCGAAACCGGTAATGTAAGGCATTATTTTTCACGATACCAAACAATGACATAAAAGGCCTGACATTATGGCTATCGCTTGCTGCCTTTTCGCGCGCGGGATCCCGCTTTTCCGGCCGTGGAGCGTCCACGCGCCTTGACGGCGCCTTCGACGGCTTCGTCAACCACGCTTTGCCGGGCCAGTGGGTCGTCAGCAATTGCCAGTTCCACCGCTTCCAGGCGTTTGACTTCATCGCGCAGCCGGGCGGCTTCCTCGAACTCGAGATTCTCTGCGGCCTTGCGCATCGCTGCGCGCAGGGCGTCCAGATGGGCCGCCAGGTTGGCGCCAACCATCGGCTTGTCGATCTTGGCGGTCACGCGGCTTTCGTCGGTGTCGCCCTGCCACAGACCGGCGAGCACATCGTCGATGTTCTTCTTGATCGTCGTCGGCGTGATGCCATGCGCTTCGTTATAGGCTTGCTGTTTGGTGCGGCGGCGGGTCGTTTCATCCATCGCACGCTGCATCGAGCCGGTGATCCGGTCGGCATACATGAT
>JAGRMK010000032.1 GCA_020441345.1 Paracoccaceae bacterium | reverse complement strand
CCGACACGGCCCTTCTGGTCGCCGACCACCACGAGCGCGGCAAAGCCAAAGCGCTTGCCACCCTTTACGGTTTTCGACACGCGGTTGATTGCAACCAGACGATCCTGGAATTCCGGGTTTTCGTCACGGTCGTCACGACGGCCCCGACGGTTGTCACGTTCTGCCATTGATGGCTTCCTTGTCTTGGGTGGCGCGCCAGCTGGGGCGCCGATTGGTCCGATCGCAGTGGGCTGCCGGATACCCGACACCCCCCGATCATCGAGGCGGCGCCGTTTCGGGCACCGCCTTCATGGGGTTTAGAACTTCAGACCGCCTTCACGCGCGGCGTCGGCCAGAGCCTTGACCTTGCCGTGAAACAGGAAGCCGCCGCGGTCGAAATAGCACTCTTCGACACCGGCCGCTTTCGCGCGCTCGGCAATCTTGGCGCCGACCTTGGTGGCCGCGTCGATGTTGTTCACACCGACAACGCCCAGGTCCTTTTCCAGCGTCGACGCCGCGGCGATGGTTCTGCCGTTGAGGTCGTCGATCAGCTGGACGCTGATGTTCTTGTTCGAACGGTGAACCGACAGGCGCATACGGCCGTTGGCGGTTTTCCGCAGTTTGTTCCGTACGCGCTGACGACGCTTCTGGAACAGCTTCATTTTCGTGTTCGCCATCGTTTGCGCCCTTACTTCTTCTTGCCTTCCTTGCGGAAGATATACTCATCCTTGTAGCGGATTCCCTTGCCCTTGTAGGGCTCGGGCGAACGCCATTCGCGGATGTTGGCGGCAACCTGGCCGACCTGCTGTTCGTCAATACCCTCGACGACAATCTCGGTCGGTTTCGGCGACGAGACACTCACGCCCGCGGGGACGGTGAAGATCACGTCGTGGCTGTAGCCAAGCGACAATTTCAGGTCGGAACCCTGCATCGCAGCGCGATAGCCGACGCCGACCAGCTCAAGATCCTTCTTGAACCCGGTCGACACGCCGGTCACCAGATTGGCGA
Source organism: Paracoccaceae bacterium (assembly GCA_020441345.1). Classification (GTDB taxonomy): domain Bacteria; phylum Pseudomonadota; class Alphaproteobacteria; order Rhodobacterales; family Rhodobacteraceae; genus Pararhodobacter. Next base: position 1,177 of record JAGRMK010000032.1, on the reverse strand, counting down.
CCATCGAGCGGGCCATACCCCACTGCTGGCGCGCGCGCTTCGAGGTGCCACGCGGTTTGACAACGACGGCGCCATCTTCCTGAATCAGGTCGATGTCGTCGGTTGCGGTAAAGCTCCGGGTCCCCTTGGGGCCCTTCACTTCGATGCGCTGGCCCGAGATCGTCGCAGAGACGCCTTGAGGCAGAGCAACGGGCTTTTTGCCAATACGAGACATGTCAGCCCTCCTCAGAACACGCGGCAGAGCACTTCGCCGCCGACGTTGGCAGCGCGTGCATTCGCATCGGTCATGACGCCCTTCGGGGTCGAAACCACCGAAACGCCCAAACCGTTACGAACCTGCGGGATTTCCTTGACGCCGGCGTAGACGCGGCGGCCAGGCTTGGAAACGCGGCTGAGCTCGCGGATCGCGGGCTCGCCCGACGAATACTTGAGCTCGATCGTCAGTTCCGGGTGGCCATCGGCCGAGGTGCCCGCTTCGTAGCCACGGATGTAGCCTTCGTCACGAAGCACGTCCAGAACCCAGGCGCGCAGCTTCGAGGCCGGGGTGCGGACGCTCGACTTGCCGCGCATCTGCGCGTTGCGGATGCGGGTCAGCATATCGCCGAGAGGATCGTTCATCGACATGATCTTTCCCCCTTACCAGCTGGATTTGACCATGCCCGGAACCTGCCCGAACGAGGACAGGTCACGCAGCATGATGCGGCTGAGTTTCAGTTTGCGATAGTAGGCCTTGGGACGGCCGGTCAGTTCGCAGCGGTTGTGCAGACGGGTTGCCGACGAATTGCGCGGCAGTTCGGCGAGCTTCAGGTTCGCTTTGAACCGCTCTTCCATCGGCAAGGATTGGTCGTTGATGATCGCCTTCAAAGCGGCGCGCTTGCCGGCATACTGCTCGACCATGCGCTGGCGCTTCTTCTCGCGTTCGACCATGGATTTCTTGGCCATATCTTTCTCTCCTTCCGCGTCAGCTGTTGAACGGCATGTTGAAAAGCTTCAACAGCGCCTTGGCTTCCGCGTCGGTACGCGCGGTCGTGCAGATGATCACGTCCATCCCCCAGACTTCGTCGACCTTGTCAAAGTCGATTTCCGGGAAAACGATGTGCTCTTTGATGCCCATGGCATAGTTGCCACGGCCGTCGAACGAGGTGCCCTTGACGCCACGGAAGTCGCGGACGCGGGG
>JAGRMK010000481.1 GCA_020441345.1 Paracoccaceae bacterium | reverse complement strand
CGGCAGGCCGGGGTCCCGGCCGAAAGAAGTTGGCCGGTGTAGCTCAGCTGGTAGAGGACGTCATTCGTAATGATGGGGTCGGGGGTTCGAGTCCCTTCAGCGGCACCACTTCTCCATCACGCTGCAGACCCGGAAGTCCCCGTTCCCAGGGAATTTGCGGCGGCCTTCTGCCAGTGTGAGGCCGCGCCTGGCATGCCTTTTCGCCCGATAGCGGGGCCGTCATCCAGAAGGTGCGACGCGGCGAGATTTCCGGTATCAACAGACCGACGACCCGCCGCCCGATGGGCAGGACCCCGAACCTTTGTGCAAGGCCCGACCGATGATCCAGCCTCCCCAGCGCGCCCGCGATCTCGGGTTGCCGTTTCCGGGCCAGCCCGGCCCGTTCAACGCCATCACCGATGTGCCAGGCGTAACCGTCGGGTTTTCAACACTGACCGACCCCGCCCGGGGCATCCGCACCGGTGTCACCGCCATCCTGCCGCGCGGTGCCGAGGCATCGCCAAGCCCGGTCTGGGCCGGGCATCATGCCCTGAATGGCAATGGCGAGATGACGGGGACGCACTGGATCGATGACGCGGGCTATTTCGCCGGGCCGATCTGCATCACCAACACGCATTCGGTCGGCATGGTGCATCACGGCGCAACGCGCTGGATGATCGACACCTATGCCGCGTATTTCCGCGACCGGCACGCCTGGGCGATGCCCGTCGTCGCGGAAACCTATGACGGCGTTCTCAATGACATCAACGGCCAGCACGTTACTGCCGACCACGCTATCGCCGCGCTCAACGACGCGCGCACGGGCGCGGTGCCCGAAGGGTCGGTCGGCGGCGGCAACGGCATGATTTGCTACGAGTTCAAGGGCGGCACCGGAACCGCGTCGCGGCAGGTGGTGATCGGCGGGCAGATCCATACGGTCGGCGCTCTGGTGCAGGCCAATCACGGCATTCGTCCCTGGCTGACGATTCTGGGTAAGCCGGTGGGCCAGATCCTGACCGAAGGGCGGATGCTGCCGCAGGAAACCGGGTCGATCATTGTCATCCTGGCGACCGACCTGCCGCTGTCGGGTCTCGCCCTGCGGCAAGTGGCACGGCGCGCGGCACTGGGCATCGGGCGCGGTGGCAGCCCCGGCGGCAACAATTCCGGCGATATCTTTCTGGCGTTCTCGGTCGCCAATCCGCGCCCGATGCCGCAGCAGGACGAGGCGCTGATCTGGCGGGCCGAGGTGAATATCGAGTTGCTCGATCCCGTCTATCTGGCCGCTGTCGAGTGCGTCGAGGAAGCGGTGGTCAACGCGTTGGTCGCGGGCGAGGATGCCATAACCGTCAAACCTCCGGGATTCCCTTGCCGAAAGATCGACACGGCGGCTCTGGCCGCGCTGTTCCAGCCCTGACCCGACACCGAACACGAGGAACCGATGACCAAGACCAATCTGCAACATTGGCACGACTACGCCACCACCCAGAACCGCGCCATGCTGACCGCGATGCTGCATGACGACGCGGTGTTTCATTCGCCGGTGATGCACCGACCGCAAGAGGGCAAGGCGCTGACGGCGGCATATCTCGCTGCGGCGACCGAAGTTCTGTTCCCGGCAGGGTTCCGCTATTTGCGCGAATTCGATTGCGGGGATCGCGCAGTGCTGGAGTTCCAGTGCGAACTCGACGGCATCACCGTAAACGGGGTCGACATGATCGAATGGGATGCCGACGGTCTTATCACCGATTTCAAGGTCATGGTCAGGCCCGCGAAAGCGCTGCAAGTCTTGCAGCAGAAAATGGCCGAGATGCTGGCGCGGATGGGCAAGGGTTGAGTGCAAGGTGCCGGGCGCGACACAGGTGCGTGGTCGTGACGTTACAGCCGCGCGTCTGTTTTCCTGTGTGATTTCCCGGTGTTCCTGACTAGGCTCCTTGCTAGACTGCCCGCTGCGCAGACCCGGCCACAGGAGACCCGAATGTCCATCGCAACCGACCTCAAATCCCGGCTTCGGCTTCCTGTCATCGGGGCGCCCTTGTTCCTGATTTCCGGCCCCGAGCTGGTCATCGCGCAGTGCAAGGCCGGGATCGTCGGCTCGTTCCCGTCGCTCAACGCCCGCCCGATCGAAATGCTGGATCACTGGCTGACCCGGATCAACGACGAGCTGGCCGCGCATGACTCCGCGCACCCTGACCGTCCCTCGGCCCCCTTCGCGGTGAACCTGATCGTCCACAAGTCGAACACGCGGCTGCAAGAGGACGTGGAGCTTTGCGTGAAGCATCGCGTGCCCTTGGTGATCTGCTCACTGGGAGCGCGCGAAGATGTCTATGAGGCGATCCATTCCTACGGCGGCGTGGTGCTGCACGACGTGATCAACCAGTTCTTCGCCCGCAAGGCGATTGAAAAAGGCGCGGACGGGCTGATCACCGTGGCGACCGGTGCGGGGGGCCATGCCGGCGTGCAATCGCCCTTTGCGCTGGTGCAGGAAACGCGCGCGTGGTTCGACGGACCGATTGCGCTGTCCGGATCGATTGCCACCGGCGACGCGATCCTTGCCGCGCAGGCGATGGGTGCGGATTTTGCCTATATCGGCTCGCCGTGGATCGCCACGACCGAGGCCAACGCAGATGCCACCTACAAGCAGGCCATCGTCGATGGCTCGGCGCAGGACATCGTCTATACCAACCTGTTTACCGGGGTTCACGGAAATTATCTGCGCAGCTCGATCGAAAACGCCGGGCTGGACCCGGACAATCTGCCGCAAAGCGACCCGTCGAAAATGAACTTCGGGTCTGGCGGTTCGTCCAAGGCGAAGGCATGGAAAGACATCTGGGGCTGCGGTCAGGGCATCGGCGCGGTCCAAGCCATCGGCCCGGTGGCGGCCGTGGTAGACCGGCTGGAGGCCGAATACATCGCCGCCAAGGCGCGCGTGCTGGGGTAATCGGGCGGCCCTTTGCGGTTCACCCCTCGCCGCTATCCAGGAACTTCCGCGCCTGTTCTCGGTTCTCGAAGATATGCGGGCGGGCGTCGGGAAACACCTGCCCCAGTTTCATGCGCAGAAACGCAGACCCGGAATAGCGCGACACGCTGCGATAATGGCGGTTCGTCAGGTCGGCGACCATGCGGGCCCAGTCGCCCTCAAGATCGTCGTCCAGCCGGAACCCGTCGTAATTCACGATGACATCGAGCCGCCCGGACTGTCGGGCGCAGACATCCGATACCAGCCGCCCGACGCGGTCGATTTCCTCGCGGTTGCGGATGCGCAGTTTCTCGAAATTCAGGAACAGGCGCCCGGCGGCGGGGTCCACGCCGATCCGGTCCGGCAGATCCAGCTTCAACAGATCCTTGCTCAGGCCCATTTCGGCATCGACAAACAGGCGCTGATCCATCGGCTGCACCTCTGCGATGATCGGGCGGCACGCCATATGCGCCAGAATATCGCGTTCCAGATCGACTCCTGGCGCGATCTCGATCAACCGCAAGCCGTCGCTGGTCAGATCGAACACGCAGCGTTCGGTCACGAACAACACCGGCTGCCCCAGCCGGGCCGCACGGGCGCCGGAAAAGGTGATCTGTTCAACCTGCGCCAGAAACTTGCGCGCCTGTCCTTCGCGGCGGATCTCGACACGGCCATCCGCGATGCCGATATCGGCGCCGCCCGCGGTGAAGGTGCCCGCGAACACCACGCTGCGGGCGTTTTGCGAGATGTTGATGAAACCGCCGGCGCCCGCCAGCCGCGATCCGAATCGCGAGACGTTGACGTTGCCCGCCCCATCCGCCTGCGCCAACCCCAGACAGGCCATATCCAGCCCGCCGCCATCGTAGAAATCGAACTGGTTGTTCTGCGGGATCACCGCATCGCAGTTCACGGCGGCGCCGAAGTCCAGACCCGAGGCCGGCTGGCCGCCGATCACGCCGGGTTCTGCGGTCAGGGTCAGATGATCCAGCAGCCCCTCTTCGGCCGCGACGGCGGCGACCCCCTCTGGCATCCCGATCCCAAGATTGACGACCCCGTTGACCGGCAGTTCAAAGGCGCAGCGCCGGGCGATGACCTTGCGGATATCCAGCGGCGCCGGCCGGGTGTCGCCTTCGGGCGTGCGCATCCGGTTGGTAAAGCCCTGGTTGAAGGCCGTGCGATAGGTTTGCAGATGATGCTCTGGCGCCGCCACGACCACGGCATCCACAAGAATGCCGGGAATATGAACCTCACGCGCGGGGAGGGTCCGCGCCCGCGCGATGCGTTCGACCTGCACGATGACCACGCCACCCGCGTTCCGCACCGCCATCGCCTGCGCCAGGTTGTCGAGGCTCAGCGCCTCGCGCTCCATGGTGACATTACCCGCCTCATCCGCGGTGGTGCCACGCAGCAGGGCCACGGTCAGGTTTTGCGACGGGTAGAACAGGATATCTTCGCCGCCGATCTCCATCAGCCTGACCTGGGGTTTCTGGCTGATCGCGTTGATCGCGCCTCCGCCTTGCCGGGGATCGACAAAGGTTTCCAGCCCGACCTTGGTCAGCAGCCCCGGCTTTCCCGCCGCGATGTCGCGGAAAAGCTGGCTGATCACGCCCTGCGGCAGGTTCCAGCCCTCGATCTTGCCCGCGGTTGCCAGCGCTGCGACCTTGGGGATCAGCCCCCAATGCCCGCCGATCACCCGGTTCAGCAGCCCTTCGTGGCCAAGCCGGTTCAGGCCCCGATCCTTGCCATCCCCCTGCCCGGCGGCAAAAACCAGCGACAGCGCGCGCGGATGCCCGGTTTCCAGAAACCGCGTTTCGATGGCCGCAAGAAGCGCGTCTGGCACGCCGATTCCAACAAACCCCGAGGTAGTCAGCGTATCGCCGTCCTTGATCAGCGCGGCAGCTTCGGCGGCGGAAACGACCTTGTTCTTCATCGACTATCCCTACACACTGATTTTCCTGCCGCAGCCGGGCGGCACGGTTGTGCGGGTCATGGTATCCACCCCGGGAAGAAAGGCAAACCGAACCGCCCGAGCGTGGATTTCAACAAGCACTTGAAGTCCAGGGCGCGAGGTCCAGGTTGTCGGCGACGGTTCCTTGTCTTTGCCGGGCGCGAAACCCGCCCTGGGGACGACCACGAGACCTTGGCAAAACCGTTGCGACAGAAAGGCCAATCATGAACATTTCGCGCCCCATCTCGGCACCCGACCGTTTGCAGGGCCTCGACCTGGCGCGCTATGTGGCTTTTGTCGGCATGGTGATCGTCAATTTCAAGATCGCCATGGGGGCGGAAAGCGGCGACGGCGTGCTGAGCCTGTTGACCAGCGCGCTCGAAGGACGGGCAGCAGCGACCTTTGTTGTGCTGGCCGGGATCGGGTTGGGACTGGCAAGCCTGAGGGAAAGAGAGGGAACGCGCGTCGTCACGATCAAGCGGGCCGTGTTCCTGCTGGCTATCGGCCTGCTCAACATGACCGTGTTCGACGCCGATATCCTGCATTATTACGCCTTCTATTTCCTGTTTGGCGCGTTTCTATTGCCACTTGGCAATCGCGCGTTGTTCGCCGTTCTGGTCGGTCTGAATCTGGCTTTCGTTCTCTTGATCCTGACACTGAACTACGATGCGGGCTGGAATTGGGACGATTACACCTATGCCGGGGTCTGGACCCCCGCCGGATTTCTGCGCAACCTGTTTTTCAACGGCTGGCATCCGGTGATCCCCTGGCTGGGGTTCTTTCTGTTCGGTGTCATCCTGAGCCGGCTGACTCTGGGCAGGCGCGCAACGCAGATCAAGCTGATCCTGGGCGGTGCGCTGGCGTTCCTGGCGGCAGAGCTTGTCAGCGCCTGGCTTGGTGCCTGGCTCGCCCCCGCCGGACCGGATCTGGTGGCGCTGGTGACGACCGATCCGGTTCCGCCGATGCCGCTTTATACGGTCGCCGGTCTGGGCGCGGCCTGCGTGGTGATCGGGCTCTGCCTGCTGGTGTCCGACCGCCTCGCATCGCTCGGCCTGCTGCGACTGCTGGTGCCGGCGGGGCGCCAGACGCTGACGCTCTATATCGCACATATCCTGATCGGCATGGGCACGCTCGAGGCATTTGGCATGCTGGGCGGGCAGACCATCGGGCAGGCGGTGGGTGCCTCTGCCCTGTTCTGCCTTGCCGCGACGGTCTATGCCTTGATCTGGGCCCGCTGGGCAAAGCGTGGGCCGATTGAAGCCGTAATGCGCAAGCTGGCGGGGTAGCGGGTCCGGCCCCCGGTCCAGACCGTCACACCGCGATGGCGCGCACCAGATCAACGCCAGAGAACCGCGCCAAGGTGGTTTCGATCGTGCCCCTATCCATCAGGCAACAAGCGGTGCTGAGCGCATCGGCCAGCGCCGCTCGCGGTGCGCGCAGGGTGATCAGACGCCACCGCGCGGCGGCTGGTTGCCCGCTATGGGGGTCCAGAACATGACTGACACGCCCTGCCTCGTCAAAGGTGATCGCGTGTGGCGCGGAACTGGCCAGCGCGGCATCCTGCAACCGCAGCGCATCGGGGATCACCTCGGCCCCGGCGCGCAGCGAGACGGGCCAGCCGCCACCGCGCGGATCGCCACCGATTGCGGCGAACTCACCGGTGTTCACCAGCACGTCGCGCAAGCCCTCGGCGCGCAACAGGTCAGCAACCTTGTCCGCGATATAGCCCTGCGCGATGCCGTTGAGGCTCAGCGCCATGCCCGGTTCAAGGGAGACTGCCGCCGGTGCATAGCCAACCCGTCGCCAGCCGACTTGCCGCAGCCGGTCCGAAACTTCGGTGGCGGCGGGCAGCGCGCCCTGCGACAACGCCTGTGCATAAAGCGCCCAGAGCGGCTGGATCGTCGGATCGAACCGCCCGCCAGTCGCGGCATGCACCGTGCCCGCGATCCCCAGGCATTCCAACAGCTCGAACGGCGGCGCATCCAGCCGACCCGCGGCGTTCAGCAGCGCCAGCGCCGAACCCGCGTCATGCAGCGAGAACACCCGTTCAAGCCGCGCGATCTCGCGCAGCGCGCGGTCGACGATCGCCGGGGCGTCGTCATGCGCCAGCGTGATCGAGGCATCGGCCCCCAGCGCCACACCGCGCCATTGGTGGATCGGTGCGCCATGGGCCGGACCAGAGGCGGCAAGGGCAGCGGCGGATATCGCCATGAAACGGCGGCGTGTCAAAGGCATGGTCAGCCCTCCAGTTGGCGGGACAAAGCGCGCAGGCGCTGTTGAAAATCGGTGTCGTCGTCGGCATTCGGCGGGGGCTGAGCGCCGTCCAGGTTGACGGGGGCAAGAACCAAGTCATCGGGGATCTCGGTCAAGGCGGCGACCCGACCGCCGTTCTCGCGGGCAAAGGCCTGGGCCTCGGACAGGGTCGAAAAGGGCACGAGTTCCGGTGCGCCCATGCCCCCCGCGATGGCGGCGCCGATAACGTAATGCGCGGTCGTGGCCATGATCCAGTTGTCGGTGCCGGGGTTGTCCCAATCGGTGCCGCCGCCCATGTCCGACACGTAGATCGCGCGGATCGCGTGGCTTTGTTCGGGCATCCGCTGATAGGCGATGGCATCGCGCACCTGGCTGAAGAACAGCGGGTTGGCCAGACCGACAAGATGCACCTGCGCCTTGGGGCCAGG
>JAGRMK010000480.1 GCA_020441345.1 Paracoccaceae bacterium | reverse complement strand
GTTCTGATCCGCAACGAGGCCGAGCACCGCGCGTGTTTTGCCGCGCGCCCGTCCTATCTGGCGGCACAGGACGCAGGGCTTGGCGGTGGCGATCCGTGGTTTTGCGATTACGGCATCGACCTGTCACGCGGCAACCGGGCGCTCAAGGTCTGGGCGGCGATCAAGGTCCATGGCGCGGCGGGGCTGGGTGCGGCGATCTCCGAGACCTGCCGGATGGCGGCACATATGGGGCAGGGGGTGCAGGCCCGTGCGCCGATGGCGCTGCTGGCGCCGGTGGTGTCGAACCTGTGCGTCTTCACGGCGGACGCAACCCTGTCCGATGAGACGCAAAGCACGCTGAACGCGCGCATCGCGCAGCGCCTGCAACTGGAGGGCACGGCGGTGTTTTCGACAACCGCGATCGGCGGCGTCACCTGTTTGCGAGCGGCGATTGCCAATCACCGCACGACGCGGGCCGATGTCGATGCGGCGCTCGATGCGGTGGTCTTGGCCGCTCGCGGTTAGTCAATCTCTTCCCATGGGAAGGTATCGAGTCGTTCGTGCCCGGTTTCGGTCACCAGCACCTGGGTTTCCAGCTTGATCGACTCTGACCCCGCCTCGCCGATCAGCGATTCGATGCAGATCACCATGCCGGGCGCGAAGTGTCCCGCCATGGCGCGGTTGTCGAAATCGACATGTAGCGGGATCACCGGCCATTCGTCGGCCATGCCCACCCCGTGCGCCGCCAGCGAATAGCGATAGTCGAGGTGCCGGTCGGGAATGCGCCAGCTTTTCGCGTTGAACTCGGCAAAGCCGACTCCCGGTTGCAGCAGCGCGAGGTTGTGCTCGATCTGGTCGAGCGCCGTGGCATAGAGCCGCTTTTGCCGGTCGGTCATCGGCCCATACCCACAGACCCAGGAGCGTGAGAGATCGGCGCAGTAACCATAGGGACCGATCATGTCGGTATCGAAGCTGATCATCTCGCCTGCCTGAATCGCCCGGTCGCTGCATTCCTTGTACCAGGGGTTCGTGTTCGGCCCCGCCGTAAGCAGCTTGGTTTCCAGCCAGTCACCACCAGAGCGCGCGTTCTCGAAATGCAGATGTGCCCAAAGCTCGCGTTCGGTGACACCGGGGATGGAGTGGTCATAGATCCGCGCCATGCCCGCCTCGCAAACGCGGATCGTCCAGCGCATCAGGGTCAGTTCGTCGGCGGACTTGATCGCGCGCGCGATTTCGGTGATCGCCGTGCCATCGCTCAGGGTCACGCCGCGCGCCTCCAGCGCGTGAGCAGCGTGGGGGTCCAGTTTGTCCACTGCCAGCCGGGTATTGCCGCCGCCGTGGGTGCGGATCAGATCGGCGATTTCATCCGCCCAGTCGGTCACGAAACCCTCGGCCTGATCGCCGCGCGCCATGAACAGATAGGTGATCGCGGTGCGTAATTCGTCGATGCCGGGCAAGCCGTGGTTCAGATGCTCGCAGCCCTTGAATTCGAACATGATTGCCGGGCCATCGGCAAAGATCAGCGCGTAGCGCATCGGGTTGTGACTGGTCCAGACCTGCATGTTCGAGCAGTCGAAGGCGTAGCGGATGTTCACCGGGTCATAGAGCAACAGCGCGCCAATATCCGATGCCGCCAACCCGGCGCGCAAACGCCCAAGACGATACAGCCGCGCACGGCGCAACACATCGGGCGCGATCGGCGAGATCAACGGGCGATGGGCGCCAGCCTGGTTGAGATAGGTCGCCTTGCGGTCGTCCTTGAAAACCGATCCGGTCATCGTGCCCTCCCGTAGAACCCGAGGCGGTCTTCGTCCGAGAATTCGACACCTGGCTGTTCGAAGAAGGAAAACACGGCGATCACCCGACTGATGGTGCCCTTCACATCCGCGACCCGGTGCGGTGTGTTCTTGCCACGAAACACGTTCAGCGTTCCGGGGGACAGGGTGAGCGTGCGCACCGCCGGATCCTGCCCGGTCAGCAGGCGCGCGACCCCGTCATAATTCGGGTCGGCGGCGCTGCGCAGATCGGTGCGATAGACAAATTCGCCGCCCTGTTCGGGGGCTTGCAGCAACAGGGTGGTGGTGAATTCGGACCGGTCGAAGTGCCAGTTCAGCGCCTGCCCTTCGCGGTAGGACATGACGTTGAGCCCGGCCAGCGGATCGCGCATTGGAAACAGGCGGGGCTTGTCCATCGTCGCGGCGAGGAACCGAGCGAATTCGGGCCAGTCGTAAAGCCGCGCCATCGGGGTTTCGCGCACCTGGTCCCAGCACAGCGTGTCGTTCGAGGTGCGAAACCGGCGGAGTGCGGGGTGGTCATCGGACAAGCCGGGTAGGGATTTCAGGAAATAGATGTTGTGCTCGCGCTCGTGGCGAAAGCTATCGGTCGCGAATATCGGCATCAGGCTTTCGGCCGCGTCCAGGGCCACCGCCGGGCGCATGAACCCCGGCAGGTTGAACATGCCATCGCTGTCCAGATCAGCGCGGCACCGTTCGACCAGCGCGCGCCAATCGTCGCTCTCGGGCCGGTCGAGCGGATAGGTATCGAGATTGAGTGCGTCACGCATGGGCAAGTCCTCCTGCCGGGTAGTATCGGGGGATGGACAGGGGGGCAGCAACGGGTCTAGATTTTGTGGACCCCATGAGAAAACTTATGCACGGACCTGCCCCCTTGCCGTTCAACGCGCTGCGCGCTTTCGAGGTCGCGGCCAGAACCGGCAGTTTCGTGAATGCCGGCGCGGAACTGTCAGTCAGCGCCGCTGCCGTCAGCCAGCAGGTCAAGTCGCTTGAGGGGGTGCTGGGCAAGCAGTTGTTCCTGCGGCAGGGTAACCGTATCACGCTGACCGATGCAGGGCGCATCCTGTATCCGCGCGTGGAAAGCGCGTTGAGCGAACTGCGGGATGCGACGCGCAGTTTGCAGGCGGCACCCCGACGCGCCCGCTTGACGGTATCGGTGTTGCCCTCACTGGCCGATCTCTGGCTAATTCCGGCACTGGCGGCATTTTCCGGACGCACCCGGATCGATCTGCGGGTCGAGACCGATCCGGTCGATCTGGCGCGAGAGGGGGTCGACATGCGCTTGACCTATGGCGCGCATTACTACCCCGATCACCTTGTCGATCGCCTGTTCAGCGACGGGTTGGTCGCCTGGTCCGCGCCGGAAGCCGACCTGCCGAATGCGCCCGCGTCCTTGCCGGACGAAGCGTTGATTCACACCGATTGGGGGCGCGATTACGGCATGCAGCCCGACTGGGCGCAGCATTTCGAGGCGCTGGGTCTGCGGCGGCACCCCGATCTTTCGGCCGGGTTGCGGGTGGCGTCAACGGCGATGGCCGCGTCAGCGGCACGCGCCGGGCTTGGGGTTGCGTTGCTTCCACAACGTCTGGCGGAGGCGGATGAACGGTCGGGTCGGTTGCGGCGTATCGGTGGCGTCGGCGCACAATTGCCGCGTGACTACGTGCTGATCGTGCCGAATGCGCGCGCGCGGCATCGTGCGGTGCAAGCGCTGCGCGCGCATCTGCTGGCGGTGGCCACCGGATGAAAACGGCATGAAAAAGGCGCGGGACATCCCGCGCCTTCCGGTTGCCGTGTGTGACGGATCACTCGGGCAGGATGACCGCGTCGATGACGTGGATCACGCCGTTGGTCGTCTCGATATCGGCCATCACGATATTCGCGCCGTTGATCATCGCGCCGCCGTCCAGAGTGAAGGTTACGGACTGGCCGTTGACAGTCTCGGCCGTCATGCCCTCGGTCAGATCCGAGGACATCACCGCGCCGGGAATGACGTGATAGGTCAGGATGCCGGTCAGGGTCGGGATGTCGGCCAGCAGGGCTTCGATAGTGCCCTCGGGCAGGGCGGCGAAGGCTTCGTCGGTTGGGGCGAAGACAGTGAACGGACCGTCACCCTTGAGGGTGTCGACCAGCCCAGCGGCCTCGACGGCGGCAACAAGCGTGGTGAAGTTGCCGTTGGCGACGGCGGTGTCAACGATATCCATGGCATGCCCACCCGCGAAGGCTGCGGTCGAAAGAGCGGTCGAGGCGGTCAGGGCCAGAGCAGTCGTGCGAAACATTAAAATGTCCTCATTTTCAGGTGTGAATGCCGTCGGTGGCATCGTGACTGAAACGCGGGGCTCGGTGTTCTGGATCACGGCTGAAAGATCCGTGACCGGGCTTGACAGGCGCCGAAATCGCCCCAAGCCATGCCGTCTGAAAAAATCCAGTCACAAACAGTTTATTGAATTTCGCCGTATCTGGCGGTGTCGAGGCGAAACTAATCGTGTCCGCCGGCGTAAAGTCTACTGAAGCACCACGGGGCAAGGGCTTTGCGGCCCATCCCGATGCGAGCAAGATGCAACAAGGAGATCACGCCATGACGCGCCGCTGGACAAACGACCTGACACGAGACGACGTGACGCCAAAGGGTGTCTGGCTGAACCGCCGCGCGGTGCTGGCTGGTCTGGGGGCGGCGGGGTTGGCCACGGGCCTGCCGGCGTCGCAGGCACAGGCGCAGGCCCTTGAGCCCAACACGCTGGAGCAGATCACGAGCTACAACAATTTCTACGAATTCGGCTGGAACAAGGACGATCCCGCGGCCCATGCCGGTGACATGGTGATCAGCCCCTGGTCGATCACCGTGGACGGTCTGGTTGATCGCCCGGGCAGCTATTCGCTGGCCGAGTTGCTGGAGGGGTTGAGCGTTGAAGAGCGGATCTATCGCTTCCGCTGTGTCGAAGCCTGGTCGATGGTCGTGCCCTGGAACGGTGTCGGGCTGGGCGATGTGCTGGCCAAGGTCGGCGTGCAATCCGGCGCGCGCTTCGTGGCGTTCGAAACCACGGTGCAGCCCGATGTCATGCCCGGTGTGCGCAACCGCATCATTCCCTTCCCCTATGTCGAAGGCCTGCGGCTGGACGAGGCGCAGCATCCGCTGACCATGCTGGCGACCGGGATCTACGGCGAACCGATGCCGAAGCAGAACGGCGCGCCGATCCGTCTGGTGGTGCCGTGGAAATACGGGTTCAAGTCGATCAAGTCGATCGTCCGCATTACCCTGACGGATTCAGAGCCGCCGACGACCTGGAAGCGCCTGAATGGCCGTGAGTATGGGTTTTATGCCAATGTGAACCCGGAAGTGGATCACCCGCGCTGGAGTCAGGGCAGCGAGCGCCAGATCGGCGGTGGCCTGTTCGCGCGTCGACAGCCCACGCTGATGTTCAACGGATATGAAGAACAGGTCGCCAGCCTTTACGAGGGCATGGATCTGAGCGTGAATTACTGATGGCCTTGATCCCGAAAGAGCTTGCGCAACGCGTGAACCGTGCAACCCGGCACGTTCCGGCCTGGCCGATCTACCTGATCGGCGCGGCCTGGGCCGGGTGGCTGTTCTGGCTGGGCCTGACGGGCGGTCTGGGACCGGAGCCGATCAACGCGCTGGAGCGGCGCTATGGCGAGGTTGCGTTGCAGCTGTTGGTTGCCGGGCTGGTGGTCACGCCATTGCGGACCCTGACCGGGTTCAGCCTGTTGAAGTATCGCCGAGCGCTGGGCCTGACCGCGTTCTTCTACGTGCTGGCACATTTCCTGGTTTGGGCCCTGCTGGATCTGAGTTCGGCGTCGGCAATCGGCCGCGAGATCGTGCGGCGACCTTATATCACCATCGGCTTTGCGGGCTTCCTGCTGCTGATCCCGTTGGCGATCACGTCGAATGCGGCATCGATCCGGCGGCTGGGGGCAGCCGGGTGGCGCAAACTGCACAAGTTGACCTATCCGGCGGCATTGCTGGGGGCGCTGCACTACATCTGGCTGGTCAAAGGCTATCCGCTTGAACCCTTTCTTTATGCGGTGGCGATTGTCGGATTGCTGGCCCTCAGGACCCGATGGACACGGCTCAGAACCGCGACGGCATAGAAAAACGGGCGCCTCGGCGCCCGTTTGTCGTGAGTGATGCGTCTGAATGGCTGAACCAGGCTCAGAACGTGGCTTCCTCGACAATCTCGGCGAGCAGGTCGTTTACCGGCGCCATGGTTTCCGCGGCGCGGCGCACATAGCCGATGACCACCTCTTCTCCCGGCCGCTCGATGACCTGGATGCCATAGGGGCAATTGGCAATGTTCTGCCAGTCGGCTTCCATCACCTGACGCGATAGCGCAGCCGAACAGAACAGATAGATATTGGCATTGTCGAACAACACCACGTCGCTGCCCATGTCGGCGCGCGTGCGTTCCAGCATTTCACCGACATGGCTGGTATAGTCGATCACCAACCCGCGCCCGACGATGGCGGATTCAACGGCGAAGGCGGCGTCTTCGAACGACATGCCGGTGGGTGTCAGCACCAGCTCATCGGCATGGGCGGGGATTGCCAGGGCGGCGCTGGCAAGCGTGGCAAGCAACAGTGTCTTCATGGGGTCCTCCAAACAAGCGCGCTTCGGGCGCTCTACATTCTCACCCTTGCATGTATGGCGGGGGTTTGCACGAGTCGTTTGCGCGCACCGACGGCAAAAGCATCATTGCGCGGCCGCGAGTCAGCAAGGAATCGCCCGGTGATTCCCGCAAGGCGCGGCGCCGAATAGATTTTTCAACGCAGAATCGCAGACGATTCGCCCCAGGGGAAGAAGCAACCTGACTCATTGGTCAGGAAATTGCGTTGCCGGCATCGCACGCGAAACAATCTTCGCACGCTCTGAGGCGCCCGATTTTCGCGCACATGGCGAAAGCCCAACAAAACAAGGGAAAGTAACAAGCGGATGAAAAAAGTCGAAACTTCGGGCGTTTTTTCTCTTGCGGGTTCCGGCGGCGGGGCCTAGATACCGCCTCACCGAAGCGGAGACGCTGAGGGACGGCCTGGAGACGGGACGGAAGGACGGACTGCCGAGCGGCACCGCCGATGAAGATCGGGAGTGCTGCGGTTTTTGTGTCCTTTGCTTTTTGAAAATTTGGATTTTGAAGGGATATGTGGGCGGTTTGGTTCATTTCGATGGATCGGACGTCTGTCATATCGGCCTCTTAGCTTCGGCGATGATAGAGGTGTCAGCTTCACTGTTTTGCGGTTCTTGTTCACTTTGTGGACTTGAGCACAGAACAGAAAGAATACCTTGCAGCAATGCAGGGTGATATGTGCAGAGGTTCGCTCGTCAAGGAGAGACGCAAGTCTTTCAACTTGAGAGTTTGATCCTGGCTCAGAACGAACGCTGGCGGCAGGCCTAACACATGCAAGTCGAGCGAGACCTTCGGGTCTAGCGGCGGACGGGT
>JAGRMK010000479.1:283-4531 GCA_020441345.1 Paracoccaceae bacterium | reverse complement strand
TTCGGGCGAGATCGGGTTCTTCCCTCGCAATGGGTGATGGTGTAGCCTTCACGGTTCGGGGCGGATGGTGCGCGGCGCATGGGCGAGAACCACACTCAGTTGATTGAACAGATTGCGACCGGCGACAAACAGGCGCTGGCGGCGCTCTATCGTGCCTATGAACGGCCGGTCTACCGATTCATCGTCTCCAGATTGAACGATCCGCACGAGGCATCCGACATACTCCACGAAGTGTTTATGGATATCTGGCGCGTTGCCGCCAGTTTCGAGGGGAGAAGCCAGGTGCGGACATGGATTTTCGGTATCGCCTATCGCAAGGTCATTGACGTGCACCGCAAGCGGGCGCGCGTCACGGTGACCGACGAGATCCCTGAAACCGGCGACGTGCAGGATGCCGCCGACGCGGGCTATGCCGCGCGCCAGGAGGCCGAGCATCTGCGTTTTTGTGTCGGCACCCTGTCGGATGAGCACCGCAGCGCAATCTCGCTGGCGTTCTACGAGGACATGACCTGTGCCGAGATCGCACAGGTTGCGGGCGTGCCCGAGGGCACGATCAAGTCGCGGCTGCACCACGCCAAGAAACTGCTGCTGCATTGCCTGTCGGGCCGCATCGGTCGGAGGGCGGTGGCATGACCCGCACCCGTGACGAGATCGAGCTTGACCTTGCCTTCGCGGTGAACGGGACGTTGAGCGCACAGGAACAGGCAGAGATCGACGCCTGGCTGGCCCGTGACGACCTGTTGCGTGCCGAACATGCCGCGCTGGCCGAGATCCGCCAGGAAATGCAGGCGGAAGAGATCCGCAGCCCCGGCGACTTCGGCCTGGCGCGTCTGCTGCGCGAGGTGGGGCGTGAGGGCGCTGTTCCAGCCGCGCCGCCGGCGTCCGGGCGCACCTGGATGTGGCAAGCGGCGGCTGCGGTGGCGCTGGCGGCGTTGCTGGCGCAAACCCTGTTGCAGGGGACGCCGGATCGCGCAGCCTATGACCTGGCCGGGGCCGCGCCCACGGCAGAGTTGACGGTCAGTTTCATACCCGGAGCGACCGAAGAGCAGATCAGAACCCTTCTGGTGAACGCCGGGGTCGAGATCGTGGCCGGCCCCTCGGCTCTCGGGTTCTATGACCTGACCGTGCTTGACCCCGATCAGCGGGCCGCCGCAACCGACACCCTGCGTGCCGCGCCGGACATCATCGAAAGTATCGAGAATGCGTCAGACTAACCGTGCCTTGCTGGGCCTTTGCCTTGCGATCCTGATCAACCCGGTCGCTGCCGCCGCGCAATCTGACGACGGGGGCTATGACGGGGGCTTTGCAGGCGGCTATGGCATCGGCGAGGGCGGCGGATACAACGGCGGCTATGGCTATGGCGATTCCCTTGGCATGGGATGCAACGACTGTGAACCCGTGCCCGGCGGCGATCGACCGGCGGCCCGCGTGCTGCGCACCGAGGGCGCGCGCTATGAGCATGTCCTGATCGGCCCGCAGGTGCAGGCCGACGCCGCGCGCACGGCCATCGAATCCGTGGGCGGCACCGTTATTCGGTCCAGCGCATTGGGCGGGCTGGGGCAAATCGTGCAGGTCGCGACCTTTCCGGGCGTTCCGGCCTTTGAGCGCGCGCAAGCCCTCGTGGCCGAACGCGCGGCGCAGACCTCGCTGTCGTTGCACCATCTTTACGGCTTTGCCCAGGCACGGCGCTCGCCGCGGCTCTATGCCCCGACGCTGATCGGCGACCCGGATCCAGGGCGGTGCCGCCTGGCGCGCCCGATCACCATCGGCATGATCGACGGGCCGGTGAACCCGGACCACCCGGCGTTTCAGGGGGTCAGCGTGACTTATGAATCGCTGGTGCCGGACGACCGCCAGCCGAGCGCCGATCATGGCACCGCGGTAGCCGCGCTTCTGGTCGGGCAGGACCCGTCGGGTGCCTTGTCGGGCTTTGCGCAGGGTGCCCGCTTGCGTGCGATTTCGGTGTTCAGTGACCGAAACGAGGTTGAAGAGGCCAGCGTCGAGCGGATCGCGCAAGCAATCGACCGGATGGTGCAGGATGGCGTGAGGTTGATCAACCTTTCCATCGCCGGCCCGGAAAACCCGGCGCTGGGCCGCGTTCTGGCCGAGGCCGCGCGGCAAGGCGTGGTGTTGATCGGGGCATCGGGGAACGATCAGCGGCCCCGGGTGGCCTGGCCCGCGGCCTCGCCCGATGTGATCGCGGTGACGGCTGTGGATGCGGCCCGGCGGCGGTTTCGCCTGGCCAATACCGGCGCGCAGATCGAATTCGCGGCGCCGGGTGTCGATGTCTTTGCCGCGCGCGCGCAGGGTGCGGGCTATGTCAGCGGCACATCCTTTGCCGCGCCAATCGTGACCGCCCTGATCGCACGGCAGATGGCGCGTGGCGCGGCTTCGGCCGACGCGATCCGCGCGGCGCTGCGCGCCAGCGTCGAGACCTTGGGCCCCGGAACCCGGAACACCGAATTCGGCTGGGGCTTGGTCAAGGCCAACGGTTGTTGACCCCAAGCCACCGCAGAACGGACAGCCGCCCGTTTCGGGCGGCGTTCGGCTGCGCGGCGGTGGCTTGTCGCGGCGAAAGGCGCGGCAGGAAATCGGCCTGTTGCCGAAGAAATCTTTGAACCCCGAGCAGACCTGACCCGACCCATAGCCAGTGACGCGATACGGCCCGATCGACAGGAAACGCGCGTTCGGAACGCAGGCCTCTTTGGGCGCGCCCTGTCCGGAGTATCCACCGTCGCCCTCTGTCCCAAATCCTTGCCCCGGAGCGTGCTCCGGGGCCTTTTTTTCTTTTGCGAACGGGGGAAAACACGAGGTTTGTCATGCAGTTGCAATAATTTCAGACAATTCTGTTTTTTGATTGAACCACCGCGCCGGATTCGCCGACCTACAGGCACCAACGCGGGCAAGCCGCAGCGGTTCTGACCAGTGACTGCGATTACAAGTGCCATCCCGATATTTCATGACCTAGGCATGTTCCGTGCATTTCACGATCCGGCACCCCGAGGCCTCGCCTCCGGGGTGCCTTTTTTGGTCGGCATCGCATGAAAATAAGTCCCTCTGTCAGCGGCTTGTCACGGCATGCGGATTGCGTTCCGGGCCATGACGGGAAACCGGAACGCCGTTCGCGCGCCGCGCCGCATGGCGGGACGGCATGGCGGCACCCGTCCCGATCCGCCGCGCGGCCCCCGTTGCCTGTGAGCAGCCGATGCACTAGCGTCGCGCGCAAATCCAAGGGAGGCCCATGATGACCACGACGTTCGGTTTTGAAACGCTGCAAATCCACGCCGGTGCCCGGCCCGATCCGGCGACCGGTGCCCGGCAGGTGCCGATCTACCAGACCACGGCCTACGTGTTCAAAGACGCCGACCATGCCGCGCGGCTGTTCAGCCTGCAGGAAGTGGGCTACATCTACTCGCGGCTGACCAACCCGACGGTCGGTGCGCTCGGCAACCGGATCGCCGCGCTCGAAGGCGGCGCCGGCGCGGTCTGCACCTCGTCGGGCCACGCCGCCCAGCTCATGGCGCTCTATCCGCTGATGGCCCCGGGGCTCAACATCATCGCCTCGCAACGGCTCTATGGCGGCACCGTCACCCAATTCACCCAGGTCTTCCGCCGCTTCGGCTGGCAGGCGAAATTCGTCGATTTCGACGATCCGGCGGCGGTGGCGGCAGCCATCGACGACAACACCCGCGCGATCTTCTGCGAGTCGATCGCCAACCCGGCCGGCGTGCCCACCGACATCCCCGCCATCGCCAAGGTCGCCGATGATGCCGGCATCCCGCTGATCGTCGACAACACCTCCGCCACCCCCTGGCTGTGCAAGCCGATCGAGATGGGCGCGACGCTGGTGATCCACTCGACCACCAAATACCTCACCGGCAACGGCACCGTAACCGGCGGCGCGATCGTCGACTCGGGCAAGTTCGACTGGTCGGCCTCGGACAAGTTCCCCTCGCTGTCGCAGCCGGAGCCCAACTATCACGGCATCAAGTTCCACGAGGCGCTGGGGCCGATGGCCTATACCTTCTACGGCATCGCCGTGGGCCTGCGCGATCTCGGGATGACGATGAACCCGCAGGCGGCGCATTACACGCTGATGGGGATCGAGACCCTGTCGCTCAGGATGCGCAAGCATGTCGAGAACGCGCAAGCCGTGGCGGAATGGCTCGAGGCCGATCCGCGGATCGAGAGCGTGAGCTATGCCGGGCTGGCCTCCTCGCCCTACAAGGGGCTGATCGACCGGCTCTA
>JAGRMK010000479.1:0-142 GCA_020441345.1 Paracoccaceae bacterium | reverse complement strand
ACCACCCACCGGCAGTTGAGCCCGGAGCAGAAGGTGGCGGCCGGCGCCGGCGACAACGTGGTGCGGCTGTCGATCGGCATCGAGGATGCGGCCGACATCATCGCCGATCTCGACCAGGCGCTCACCAAGGCCGTGGGCTGAG
>JAGRMK010000478.1 GCA_020441345.1 Paracoccaceae bacterium | reverse complement strand
GAACCACCGACACGAGGATTTTCAATCCGGCGCTATTCAAGGTAACGCAAGCACTTACGGGATCACGGCACGTCAAACCCCTGACGGCGGATCAAATACTTACGCGGAAAATGTCAAACCGGCGCGGGCCGATCTGACAAATGAAAACCCCGGCGCGACGGCAATCGCAACCGGGGCTAAAGACGTTGTGGAAGGCGTCTGTTCGTTGACCGAGTATACCGCACTTTTCCCGATCTTGGCAATGCATTGGGGGGCGCTGGTATGAACGCTTTGACCCCCCAAGCGATGCTTTCCGAGCCGTGGCCCTACCTGGGCACCCCCGAGGGGCGCGCGGCGCTCTTTCGCAAGGAACTGTTGAGCGCGGCCCTGGGCTACGCGGCCAAGGGCTATCCGGTGTTCCCGGCTTTGATGATCGACGGGCAGAAAAAGCCGCTGGTCAAGTGGGGCAAGGGCGAGGATGGCCACCCGGACCTGACAAAGCGGCGGGCCACGACTGACCCAGAGACGGTCAAGGCATGGTGGGCGCGCTGGCCTCTGGCCATGATCGGAATGCCCACGGGCAAGCCGTCTGGCGTGGTGGTGCTGGACATTGACCGCAAGAACGGGGTGGACGGGCTGGCCAATCTGAGGGCGGTCGGGATCGACCCCTATTCACTGTCCCCGGTCATATCCATCACCCCGAGCGGCGGCTTGCATGTGTTCATGCGCTACAACGGCCCGCTCAAGAACTCTGCGGGCCTCTTGGCGGCGGGCGTCGATATTCGGGGGGACGGCGGCTATGTCGTCCTGCCCCCGTCCCTGCCTTCCATCACCCGCGACGAATACCAATGGGAAGGGGGCGGCTATGGGTGCCTGTAACCTTCCCGAGTATCCCCCCGATCTGCGGTCGCTTGAGGATACCAAGCGCGGCGAGAAATGGGCGCGGCGGGCGCTGGACGCTGAGGCGGCGATTGTGGCGGGCGCGATGAATGGCACCCGCAACACGACGCTCAACAACGCGGCGCTCAAGCTGGGCCACAAGGTCGCGTCGGGATACCTGCAAGCGGCTGAGGTCGAGGCGGCGCTTATGGAAGCGGCGCAACGGTCGGGCCTTGCTCAAGAGGATGGCCCCGAGGCGGTGCGCGCCACGATCAGGAGCGGCCTGACGGCTGGGCTGCAAGAGCCTGAGCACCCGCAAGACCGGCCCGACTATCGGCCAGCCCCGCGCGGCCCGACGATCATTCAACCGGCCCCGGCGCGCGAGAGCCAATTCTATTCGGCGGCATCGCTCAAGGGTAAAGCCGTCCCGCCCCGGCAATGGCTGGTTCATGCTCTGGTGCCTCAAAAGACGGTCACGCTTTTCAGCGGCGACGGGGGCACCGGCAAGAGCCTCTTGGCGCTGCAACTGGCGGTCGCGGTCGCGGCGCAAACCGCATGGATCGGCAAGACGGCGAACACCGGGCGCGTGATCTTCCTGAGTGCCGAGGATGACGACGACGAATTGCACCGGCGGCTTGATGACATTCTGACGGCTGAGGGCCGCGACTATGACGACCTGTCGGGCCTCACCCTGCGGTCGCTGGCGGGCGAGGATGCGTTGCTGGCGGTCGAGACGCAAATTGCCCTGATGCAATCCGCGCTGTTCGAGGAACTGGACAAGCGGGCGGCTGAGGAATCCCCGGCCCTGATCGTCATTGACACCCTGGCGGACGTGTATCCGGCCAATGAGAACGACCGGGCCAAGGTGCGGCAATTCGTGGGCATCCTGCGCGGTCTGGCGATCAAGCGGAAATGCGCAGTCCTGCTGCTGGGCCACCCGTCCCTGACCGGCCTCAATAGCGGCACGGGAACGTCAGGATCGACGGCATGGAATAACTCTGTCCGGTCGCGGCTCTACCTGTCGAGGATCACCGACAACGGCTTTGAACCTGACCCTGACGCGCGGGTGCTGTCCACCAAGAAAGCCAACTACGGGCGCACGGGTGGCGAGATCAACCTCAAGTGGGAAGCCGGTGTATTCGTCGCTGAGGCGCAGCCCACGGGGCTTGATGCGCTGGCGGCAGGGGCCAAGGGCGAGCGGGTATTCCTCAAGCTGCTGGACACCCTGACCGCGCAAGGTCGCTACGTCTCTGCCAGCCCCGGCCCGACATACGCCCCCACGCAATTCGCCAGCCACCCCGAGGCCGAGGGCTGCACAAAGCGGGCGCTCAAGAGCGCGATGGATGCGCTTTTCGGGCGTGGCGAGATCGTCATTGCCAGCCACGGCAGCGGCGCGAAAGCGCGCTCACACATTGCCAGAAAGGGGGCCGATCATGGTCAAGAGTAAGGGTGCAACCCCCGGTGCAATACGGAGTGCAACCCCCGGTGCAACCCCCCGCCAACGCCCGGTCAACGGGGGTGCGACACATACCCCTTATACCCCGAGCGTTGCACCCGCCCTTGGCGGCTGGGTGCACGCCGCAAATGGCGGGCGGCATCTGGTCCCAATGCCCCCGTTTCTGAGTGGGTATGAAACCGGGGGGCTGACTTGCGCTTTCGCGCTGTGCGGATCGGGGGTGGCGGCATGAAGGCATCCACCAAGGCAATCCGCTTCCTTGAAAGCCTGAGCATCCCCGAGGGGCCGAAAGCCGGTCAGGCGGTGAAGCTGGCCCCGTTCCAAAAGCAATTCGTCAAGGGTGCCCTGGCGGACGGGATCAACGTGGCCTGTCTGAGCATCGGCAGGGGCAACGCGAAAACCGCCCTGTCGGCGGGCATCGCCCTTGGCGCGGTCAAGGGCATCTGGGATCGTCAGCCCCGGCGGGAAATCCTGATTGCGGCCCGGACGCGGGATCAGGCGCGCATCGCGTTTGACTTCGTGGTGGGTTTCATCCGGTCACTTCCCGAGGACGAGCAAGCGGCCTTCACGATCCGGCGCAGCCCCCGGCTTGAGGTCGAGTATGACGGCGACGGCGGCGGTCACTTTGTCCGGGCCATTGCGGCGGACGGCAAGACGGCTCTGGGATCGGCCCCCACGCTGGTCCTGATGGATGAGCGCGGGCATTGGCAGGCGGATCAGGGGGACGCCCTGGAACACGCCCTGTTGTCCGGTCTGGGCAAGCGTGGCGGGCGGGCGCTGATTATCAGCACGAGCGCGGCGGACGATGCGCACCCATTTTCCGTTTGGCTGGATGAGGAACAAGAGGGCGTCTATCGCCAAGAGCATCGGCCCGCCCCCGGCCTTCCTGCGGACGATCTGGAAAGCCTCAAGCTGGCCAACCCCGGCGCGGCCTACGGGATCGGCTCAAGCCTTGAATGGCTGCAAGGTCAGGCGCGGCGCGCGATTGCACGGGGCGGATCGACCCTGACCGCGTTCCGGCTCTACAACCGGAATGAACGTGTCAGCGGCGAAACCCGCGACCTGCTGTTGACGGTCGATGAATGGCTGTCCTGCGAGACGGCGGACCTGCCCCACCGGCAAGGTCAGGTAGTCATCGGGATCGACCTGGGCGGCTCTGCCAGCATGACGGCGGCGGCGTTCTACTGGCCCGAGACGGGGCGGCTTGAGGCTCTGGGCACCTTCCCGTCAAAGCCTTCCCTGCTGGACCGTGGCCAGAATGACGGCGTGTCCGGTCGCTATGTCGAGATGCAGGACCGGGGCGAGTTGTCCACCCTGGGCGATCAGACGGTTCCCGTCGCGCCCTGGCTGGTCGAGGTCATGGCCCATGTGGAAGGCGAGCCGGTCGCGGCGATCACGGCGGACCGATACAAGCAAGCCGAACTTGGCGAGGCGATAGACCGCGCGGGCATCCGGTGCCCGATCATCTGGCGCGGCCAAGGCTTCAAGGACGGCGGCGAAGATTGCGAACGGTTCCGGCGCGCGGCCTATGACGGCAAGGTGAAAACCGCCCCGTCGCTGCTGCTGCGGTCCGCTTTCGCGGATGCGGTCACGCTGCGCGACCCGGCGAACAATCTGAAATTGGCAAAGGCGCGGTCCACGGGCCGGATCGACGCGGCGGCGGCAAC
>JAGRMK010000477.1 GCA_020441345.1 Paracoccaceae bacterium | reverse complement strand
GGACAGATGATGACGCGATGAAAGCAGGAGGTCGGCGTGACGGATCTGAGTAACTGGACACCACCTGCCCTTCCCCCGCGCGACATGATCAAAGGGCGCTACGTGACGCTGGAACCCGTCGCGTGGGCGCATCGCGACGAGTTGTTTGACGCCTATGTCGAGGATCGCGCGAACGCGATGTGGCGGTATTTGCCGGTCGGACCCTTCGCCGATGCCGCCGCCTATGGGGCCTGGCTTGATTCCGCGCGGCTGGCCTTCGACCCGCTTCATTTCGCGATTCGCATGGCGGACGGACGGCTGGGCGGCACGCTGTCGTTGATGCGGATCGACCCGCGCGCGGGCAGCATCGAGACCGGCTGGCTCACTTTCGCGCCGCGCCTGCAACGCAGCCGCGAGGCGACCGAGGCGGTTTACCGGCTGATGGAATGGGCGTTCACCGCCGGGTATCGGCGGTTCGAGTGGAAGTGCAACGCGGCCAACCGGGCCTCGCGCCGGGCCGCACAGCGGTTCGGGTTGAGTTATGAAGGGGTGTTCCGACAGGCGGCCGTGGTCAAGGGCGAGAACCGCGACACGGCCTGGTTCGCGGCGATCGATGCGGAATGGCCTGCGTTGAAGGCCGCGTTCGAAACCTGGCTGGACCCTGGAAATTTCGATGCCACGGGACAGCAGCACCAGAGCCTTGCGGCGCTGACCGATCCGATCCTGGTGGCGCGCGATCCGGCGCTGGCGTGACAGGCGAAGCGCGGGCGCCTGATGTTCGCCTCAATCAACCGCGCCGCATCGCAATCAGCCACATCGCCAGCAGTCCCAGCGAGGTGATCGCGTTCCAGCTGGCCATCGACAGGCCGAACATTTCCCAGGCGACATCGGTGCAGCGCACGACCGGAGCGGCAAGGATATGGTCGAGCAGTTGCTCGGGGCTCATCGATCCGATCGATCCGGTGCCAGAGCAGGTATCGGGACCCGGCCACCACGCGCGTTCAACCCCGGTGTGATAGATCCCCAGCCCCACCGAGGCCACCATCGTCGCGGCCCCCAGGCCCATGAGCCAGATCGTTGGCACGAACCAGGCGATGAGGCCCAGGGCAAAGGCGATGCCATGTGGCCAGCGCTGCCAGATGCACAATTCACAGGGCGCGAGCCCCACGACATATTGGAAGAAAAAGGCCCCGCCCAGCATCGCGGCAGAGCCCAGTCCCGCCAGAAAGCCCATTGACCAGTCTCTCACATATACCTCACGGCCCAGAATCCGCCTGCCAGTAGAACGACAAACAGGATCGTCAGCAAGCCCAGGCGCCGGTCGATGAATTCACGAATGGGTGCGCCGAACCGGTGAAGCAGCCAGGCCACCAGAAAGAACCGTCCGGCCCGCGCCACGATCGAGGTCACAATGAAGGTGCCCAGCGGCAGACCGGTCCAGCCCGACATGATGGTGATCACCTTGTAGGGGAAGGGTGTGAGCCCGGCGATCAGCACCGGCCAGAAATCGAGGCTGTTGAACCGGGTGTTGAACTCGGCCATCGCGTCCGCCTTGCCGAGCGAGGCGAGGATCGGCTGGCCGATCTGTTCATAGGCCAGCGCGCCGATGGCATACCCCAGCAATCCGCCCAACACCGAGGCCACGGTCGCGACTGCAGCGATGCGAAACGCGCGGGTCGGCGTGGCGATGATCATCGCAACCATCAGGACATCGGGCGGAATCGGAAAGACCGACGATTCGATGAAAGCCACGAAGGCCAGCGCCCAGAGCGCGCGCGGATGCGCCGCGAGCGATAACGTCCAGTTGTAAAGCGATCTCAGCATGGTTTTCCCCTGACGTGCCCGCAGGGAGTGCCCCACCCGTCCGCGCACGTCAAGGGACCGTGACCGCACCAAGACCCGTTGACCGTGCCGCGCGGGCAGGCTAAATCGCCTTTGTGCCCGAGTGGCGGAACGGTAGACGCAGGGGATTCAAAATCCTCCGCCCTAACGGGTGTGCGAGTTCGAATCTCGCCTCGGGCACCATTGATGCAACAAACCCCGCATGCTCATGGGCTTGCGGGGTTTCTTGTTTCCAAACCTGCAAGCCGCTCCTGCGCTCGACACCCGGCACGACAAGCGCGGTTGTCCCGCACCGAACGGTCTGCCCATCCGCGTCACGAAATCCGCCCCGGTCGCTGCGGCCCCATTCCGGTTCGTGTGGTCAACACCTGTACATATAGGTGAATTCCAGAACGTCGTGGGTCCATTGCCCGGTCGGCTGGCAATTCCGATGGATCGGGCGATCACCCGACACCCGAACGCGCAGCGGATTTTGCAACACCGGGCCTTCGACCCAGTATTCCAACGGCGCGCAGGCGCTGGAGAAAACTCGTGCGGTGCCCGAATACCAGCTTCCGTTGGTTGTGCCGTTGAAAAGCAACGTGCCGGGCTGCACGCCGACGTTACGCATGCCCTGACGGGGGTTTTCATAGTAGAACCAGCGATTGTTGCCCTGATCGGTCAGGCGCATCAGGGATCCGTTGTGGTTCCAGCACGAATCCGCGGCGGCTTGCGTTGCAAGAAACGAGGCAATCAGGAAAGACATCATTCGGAACATCGCGCGACCTCTCGTTTGCAAACAGATATAGTCCGGGTGAAACGCCTCTCTGTCTCGATCGGGGCAGGTTTTTACCGGGAAAAGCGGTCCGATTCCGACCTCCCCGCCAAGCCCCTCGCTCTTTGGATCAGACTCATGCACCTGGGTGCATCCGTCAAGGGTTTCTTGCCGGTCGCCTTGGCGAACGGGTGACAATCACGCCTGCGCACCGTTGGGTCAGCGGGTTGGAGCCGGCCCCGTTCGACGGATCACAACCCCAGGAACTTGCGCTCGATCTCGGGCGTGATCTCGGACGGGCGGCCGGACCAGACAGAGCGCCCGCGCTCCAGGATCACACAGGTGTCGGCGATCGGCTTCAGCTCGCTGAGGGTCTTGTCAACGATCAGGATCGACTGCCCCTGCCCCTTCAACCGGGCAATCGCGGTCCAGATTTCCTTGCGGATCACCGGAGCCAGCCCTTCGGTGGCTTCGTCCAGCACCAGAAGCCGGGGGTTGGTCATCAGTGCACGGCCAATTGCCAGCATCTGCTGCTCGCCCCCCGACAGGGTCGAGGCTTGCTGATGCTCGCGCTCGCCCAGCCGGGGGAAGAAGGCGCGCACAGTGTCCAGTGTCCAGGGGCCGGGCCGGGCGGCGGCGATCAGGTTCTCGGTCACGGTCAGTGTGGCAAAGCAGCGCCGCCCCTCGGGCACCAGCCCGATGCCCAGCCGCGCGGCCTTGAACGATGGTAGCGCGGTGATATCGCGCCCGTCGAACCAGACAGTGCCGCGATACGGGGTCTGCATCCGGCACAGGGTGCGGATGGTCGTCGTCTTGCCCATGCCGTTGCGGCTGAGCAGCGTGACAACCTCGCCTTCACGAACCGAAAAACTCGGCCCGAACAGCA
>JAGRMK010000476.1:1454-1689 GCA_020441345.1 Paracoccaceae bacterium | reverse complement strand
TGATCCGGCTGGTCGCAAGGTCGATGGCATTGGCTTTTGGCCGGTCCAGCGTCACCTCCAGGATCGCGCCCTCGGTGCGGGTCTTGATCGGCCCGTCGGTCAGCATTTTCATGGCTTGTCCTCCCATATCACGGCATCCACCGCCACCGCGCCGGATTCGCGCACGATCAGCGGGTTGATTTCGATTTCCCGCAGCGCGGGGTCGTCGGCAACAAGGGTTTGCAGCGCCAGCGCC
>JAGRMK010000476.1:0-1382 GCA_020441345.1 Paracoccaceae bacterium | reverse complement strand
AGCGCGGCCTCTACCTCCTGGCGGGTCACCGGCAGAACCAGGGTGGCGGTTTCGGCAAAAAGCTCAGCCGTCACGCCACCCAGGCCGAGCGTCAGCGTCGCCCCGTAAACCGGATCGCGCCGTACCCCAAGGATCAGTTCCGCGATGCCCCCTGACACCATCTCTTCCAGCAGATACCCACGCGCGCCAGGCATCTCGGGTTCTGACACGGGGTCGGTGATATTCAGCCGCACCGCGCCGGCCTCGGTCTTGTGGGCAAATCCCAACCCTTTCAAAGCAAAGGGCCCGGTCAGCGAGGCCGTGCCGAGATTGGCAGGGGTCGCGGCGCTGACCCCGCGGGGCACGATGATTCCGGCCCGCGCGACACGCGCCTTCGATGCGGCCTCATCCAGCATCCGCGCCTGCCCGGCCCGTGCCGGGAGCCAGGGGGACCAACCCGGTAGACCGGCCGGGGTTTGCGCGGCTTTCAGGGCTTCCAGCGCGGTCTCCAACCCCATCAGGGGAACGACGCCCCGGTCGATGGCGGCAATGGCGCGTGCCTCGTCAAAATTCTCGGGCAGCGAGGCGACCGGAAAGGCCGGTTTGCCCGTCACCGCCTGCGCCGCCTCGATTGCCGCCAGCGCCGGTTCGAAACTGGACGGGTCGCAGCGGTCCGGGCGCGGCGGATCAATGATGTAGATCCCGGCATCGTAGCCTTCCAGCATGGTGGTGAAAACCTCGGTGGTTTTCCCCAGATCGCCCCAGATGAAGGTGTGATAATCCAAGGGGTTGGCGATTGTCACCAAAGGGCCGAGCGTGGCCGAAAGCCGCGCACGCCGGGCCTCGTCCGGGGGCTCGAAGCCGATTCCGCGCGGCGCGGCAAGATCCGCCACCAGCCCCGCTTCACCGCCCGAACACGACAGCGAGCAAAGCCGTGTGCCCAACCCGGGCCCGTGCACATGGAACACCTTCAGGCATTCGATCAAGCCGCTGAGCGTCGCCACTTCGGCGATGCCCGCCTGGCGCAGAAAAGCCGAGGATGCGGCGCTTTCCCCGGCCAAAGAGGCCGTGTGGCTGGCCGCGGCGCTGCGTGAGGCTTCTGTCTTGCCCGATTTGACCGCCACCAGCCCCTTGCCCGCGGCGCGTGCCTGGTCCGCCAGTTCAGCCAGCGCGGGGGCATCGGCGATCCCCTCGACATAAAGCCCCAGGGCGGTGACCCGCTCATCCGCCAGAACCGCCGCCGCCAGATCCGCAAGCCCGACCTGCGCCGCATTCCCGAGGCAGGCGACATAGGCCACCGGCAAGCCGCGCGCCTGCATCGTCAGGTTGATGACGATGTTCGACGACTGACTGATCAGCGCTACGCCCCGCTCGACGCGCCGCCCGCCGTGCTGGTCGGGCCA
>JAGRMK010000475.1 GCA_020441345.1 Paracoccaceae bacterium | reverse complement strand
GATGGCGGCTGGTCTTGGTTTCGCCATAGACAAAGATCGGCACATCGGCGTTTTTCCAGCGCACTTCCTCGATGAAATTGCGCAGGTTCACAACCACCGGGTCCAGATCGGGGCCGGGGCTGAATTCCTCATCGTCGATGGACAGAACAAAGGCGCTGGCGCGCGACTGCTGCTGGGCGAATTGCGACAAGTCGCCGAAGCTGGTCACGCCCAGCACTTCGAACCCTTCGTTCTCGATGGCCTGCGCCATCGCGCGAATGCCCAGACCCGACGAGTTCTCGGACCGGAAGTCTTCATCGATGATGACGATGGGGAAGCGAAACTTCATGTATTTATCCTGTTGGGAAGGGTTTGGGTTCGGGCGGCCAACGGACCATGATCCCGAATCCCCTGAGTTGGCTTGCCGCGATTATGCGGCCAGTAACCGGGACATGTCCATCCTTGCCGGGGGAAACCCGCGCGTGCTCACCTTACACCCGCAAAGCCCCGAATACGAGCCCGCCGGGGC
The DNA here is from genome assembly GCA_020441345.1 of Paracoccaceae bacterium. GTDB lineage: Bacteria > Pseudomonadota > Alphaproteobacteria > Rhodobacterales > Rhodobacteraceae > Pararhodobacter. The sequence continues at coordinate 2,194 of JAGRMK010000475.1, read as the reverse complement.
TACCCGTCACAAGAGGTTGACCCCCAGCCTTGCGTTGCTGCACCTTGCCTGCAATGACCGCGGAACGGCGCGACGGGTGCAGAGCCATGCACGACCGGGAACTGCCGGAACAGAACGGGACGGAACCGATGACGCCAGAGGATTACAACCTCTATGACACGCTGTCCCATTTGCTGCGGCGTTCGCATTTCCATGCCGAAGCCGTGTTTTCGCGGATGATGCGCCCGCATGGCGTAACCTCGCGGCAACTGGCGCTGATGGTCGCGATCTCGCTGACCCCCGGCTCTTCGCAGCGCAGCCTGGGCGACCGGGTCGCGCTGGATATGAACACCGTGAGCGATCTGCTGAAACGGATGGAAAAGCGTGGTCTGGTAGAGCGAAAACCCTCGGTTTCCGACGGGCGGTCGGTGACGATCTGGCTGACCGGGGTCGGGCAGCGCATCCTGGATGACATGCGGGCCGACAACGCGGCGTATCAAGAGAAACTGACGGCCAATCTGACGGATGCGGAAACCGCAGAGCTGAAACGGCTGTTGCAGAAGCTGCTGGACCTCCGGGCGGAGTGACCGGGAAAATACTTCTTGCCAGACGCCGCGTTTCGCGCCCTACTACGTGCACGTAATAAATGGACGCCCGCCGATGCCGAAACCGTCCCGCTCCCGATTCCCGATCCGTGTTGGCGTGATCGGTTATGGTTTTATCGGTCGTGAGCTGGTCAAGCGCCTGCGCGCGGACCCGAAACGGTTCGCGCTGGCTTTCGTCCACGCGCGCCGACGCGATCAGGCCAGCGACATCGCAGACGCAGACTTCCTGGCCGATCTGACCGATGTCGGCCTGAAGCCCGTCGATCTGATCGTGGAAACGGCGCATCCGGTGATCACACACCGCCACGGCGCCGGTATCTTGCAGCAATGCGATTACATGCCGCTGTCGACAACAGCCTTGACCGATGACTCGCTGCGCGCGTCGCTGTGCGGCATGGCGGCGCAGCACGGAACCCGGCTGCTGCTGGCTGCCGGGGCGTTGATCGGCGGCGAAGAGATGGAGAAACGCAGCGTGCCCTGGGTGCGGGCGCGGATCACCTTTCGCAAGCATCCCGCGAATATCGACTTTTCGGATGTCGATATCGACCCCGCCACCCTGACCATGGCGACGACGATCTTCGAAGGGTCGGTGCGGGACATTGCCGGACGCTATCCGCGCAACGTCAACACCATGGTCACGGCGGCGCTCTTGTCGACCGGCGTGGATGCCTGCGAGGGGGTCTTGATCGCCGACCCCGCGCTGGACTGCGCGATTGCCGAAGTCGAAGCCTGGGGTGAGGATGGCAGCTACATCCGCACCGAAAAACGGCAACCCGCAAAGGGGGTTTCCGGGACCGAAATGGTCGATTCCGTCTGGGGCTCTATCTGCCGGAGTTTCGGCATATCGAACAAGCCCTTCGTCTTCGTTTGAAACATGACACCGACAACAGGGAGACTGAGATGAAGAACGTGGTGAAACTGGGGGCCCTGGCGACCCTCGCCAGCGTCGCCTTGGGCAGCGCCGCCCTTGCGCAGGACACAACCGTCGCAATCGCCAGCTTGGGGCCCCACCCGGCGCTGAACGCGGTGGTTGACGGGTTCAAGCAGGGGATGGCCGATGGCGGTTATGCCGATGGCGTCGATGTTACCTATGTCTATCAGGATGCCAGCTTCGATCCCTCGATCGTCGCCCAGATCCTGACGACGCTGGAAGCATCCGACCCGGATCTGTTCCTGACGGTGACAACGCCGATCACCCAGGCCTCTCGCCGGGTGATCCAGGATCGCAGCATCCCGATTATCTTCGCACCCGTCACGGACCCGATCGACGCAGGACTGGTCGAAAGCTGGGACGGCGGCAGCGACCGCTACACCGGCGCATCGAACCTGCAAGACATGGAAACCGTCTTTTCCTTCGCACGGGATCTTCTGGGCGAGATCGACACCGTGGGCCTGCTGTTCAATCCCGGCGACGCCAATGACGTCGTGAACGTCTCTTATGCCCAGGCCGCCGCCGACGCGATGGGTCTGACGCTGGTGGCCGTGAGCGTCGAATCGCAGGCCGATATCTCGGTCCGGGTTGACGGCCTGGCGGATGTCGACGTGATCTATCTGATTCCCTCCAGCATGTTGCAGCCGGCACTTCCCGCGGTCGCAGCCGCGGCCCGCCG
>JAGRMK010000031.1 GCA_020441345.1 Paracoccaceae bacterium | reverse complement strand
GCCGGTGAAGGTCAGCTTGCGCACGATCGGGTTTTCGCAGAATTCCTTGCCGATATCCGACGAGCGCGACGAGGTGACGACCGACAACAGCCCCTTGGGCACGCCCGCGCGTTCGGCCAGAACGGCCATCGACAGTGCCGACAACGGTGTTTCGGCGGCGGGGCGCGCGACAAAGCCGCAGCCCGCGGCCAGCGCGGGCGCCACCTTGCGGGCGATCATCGCATTCGGGAAGTTCCACGGCGTGATCGAGGCGCAGACACCGATCGGTTGCTTGAGCACGGTGATCCGCTTGTCGCGCAGATGGCCAGGGATGGTCTCGCCATAGATGCGCTTGGCTTCTTCGCCGAACCATTCGACAAAGGCCGCACCATAGAGGATCTCGCCCTTGGCCTCGGCCAGCGGCTTGCCCATTTCGGCGGTCAGGATGGTGCCCAGATCGTCGGCGTTGGCGACCATCAGATCATACCATTTGCGCAGCACGGCGGCGCGTTCCTTGCCGGTGCGGGCCGCCCACTCTTTCATCGCCACATTCGCGGCGGCGATGGCGCGGGCGACCTCGGCGCGCGTCAGGTCGGCGACCTGCGCGATCACGTCGCCCCGCGCGGGGTTGGTGACGCCAAAGGTCTTGCCATCATCGGCATCGACCCATTCCCCGGCCACATAGGCGCGGGTCTCCAGAAGCGACGGATCCTTGAGCAAGGCGCGAAGATCGGTAGGTTGGTCGAGCATGATGTCCTCGTGTTCGGGCTTGCCGCATGGGCGGGGTTGAGCGAGTTTGATCATATTGCCGGGTTGATGACAAGGAACGCAGCACAATGCCCATGTACGATGTCGATGGAACCGAAGATCTGAGCCTCGCCTACGCGAACGGCGCGTTCATTCCGGGGGGCGATGAATTCCCGGCACGCTGGGCCGCACAGGCCGCGGCGCTGCGGAACCGGCTGGGAGAGCGCGCGCGGTGCCAGATCCCATATGGCGACGCGCCCCGCCAAACCTTCGACCTGCTGCTGCCCGAGACCACACCCGCGGGCCTGATGGTGTTCATCCACGGTGGTTTCTGGTTGAACTTCTCGCCAGCGGACTGGTCGCATTTTGCCGCCGGCGCGCTGGCGCGCGACTGGGCCGTGGCGATGCCCGGATACACGCTGGCGCCCGAAGCCCGCATCCACGCCATGACCGCCGAGGTCGAGGCGGCGATTTCCGCCGCCGCTCAGGCCGTCGCCGGGCCGATCGTGATCACCGGGCATTCGGCGGGTGGGCACCTGGCCGCGCGCATGGCCTGCACGGACCGCGCTCCGGACTGGGCCGGTCGGCTGGTCCGGGTCGTGCCGATCTCGCCCGTGGCCGAACTCGGACCGCTGATGCGCACCGGGATGAACGAAAAGCTGAAGATCGACGCTGCCGAGGCCGAGGCCGAAAGCCCCGCGCGCCTGACCCGGCGCGACGGCGTCGACTGCACCGTCTGGGTCGGGGGACAGGAACGCCCCAGCTTCCTGTGGCAAGCGCGGTTGCTATCGGAAAACTGGGACTGCCCCTGGCATGTCGCGCCCGGCCTGCATCATTTCGATGTCATCGACGATCTGGAAGACCCCGACAGCCTGCTGGTCCAGACCCTGCTGGACTGACCCGAAAAGGCGAGGCACGCGCATGCTCTATCTGATCGTCAAGGCCTTGATCTCTGGTGTCGTCATCGCCGCCGCTTCGGAGCTGTCGAAACGCAGCCCGGGATTGGGCGCCCTGCTGGTTTCGCTGCCGCTGGTCTCGGTGCTGGCGATGATCTGGCTGTGGCGCGATACCGGCGACCCGGCGCGGATCGCCGACCATGCGCGCGCGACCTTCTGGCTGGTCCTGCCCAGCCTGCCGATGTTCCTGGTCCTGCCGGGGCTGATGTTGCGCGGCGTGACATTCTGGCCTGCGCTGGGGCTGTCATGCTTGCTGACACTGACGCTTTATCTGGCGATGATCCGGGTTCTCGCCTGGCTGGGGATCGTCCTGTGACCCCCGTCACAGTTTGGACGAGATCACGCCGGTGTTGAACCCGCCCATCCTGAGTTCCCCGAACAGACGCTGATATTCGATCTTCGGGCAGCGGTTCTGGATGAAATTCACCCCGCGCGCAGCGCAGAGCGCGCGCGCCTCGTCGCTGGTCACGCCGATCTGCAACCAGACGGTCCGCAGGTTGGGCAGATGCTCCAACGCCTCGGACACGATGGGCAGCACGTGGTCCGAGCGGCGGAAAACATCGATCGTATCGACCTCGGGTGGACAATCGGCAACCGTGGCGCGCACCTCTTCGCCCAGCAAGGTCTGGCCCGCCAGCCCCGGATTGACCGGCACAACGCGAATACCCCGCAGGCCCAGATAGCGCGCCACGAAATAGCTGGGCCGGACCGGGTTGGCCGAAACGCCGACCACGGCAACGCGGCGCATGGATTTCAGGATGTCGCGCAAGGTCGCATCATCGGGGGCATCGACGGTGGGCTGGGGTTCTGGGGGGCTGCTCATGTGGGGGCTGTCCTCTGGCTTGATGCCGAACTTCCCGCAAAGCCGGGCGCAAGGCAAGCAAACATAAAAAGCGCCCGGCGATTGGCCGGGCGCGAGGTGGGAACGAGGGACAGTGAAGGAAACGCGAGAGTTCCGCTCAACGCTTCATGTCAAAGATATGGGATCTGCCACCGACAAGAAAAGAGGGGTCGCGTTTTCGTGAACCTCTGTTACCGCGCGACGGTCGCGGCATAGAGCGACACCGCCGCCGCGTTCGACACGTTCAGCGACCCGAATCCCCCGCCAAACGGAATGCGCACCAACTGGTCGCAGGTCTCGCGTGTTTTCTCGCGCAGCCCCGGACCTTCGGCCCCCAGCACCAGCGCAATCGGGCGCCCGCCCGAGGCCGCGACCGCCTCGGCCAGCGTGACCTTGGCCTCGCCGTCGAGCCCCAGTACGGTGAAACCCATCCGCTTGAGCGACACCATCGCGTCGGCCAGGTTGGTGACACGCAAATAGGGCTGGCGTTCCAACGCGCCGCTGGCGGTCTTGGCCAGGGCGCCTGTTTCGGGCGCGGAATGGTGACGCGGCGCGACCACCGCGCGCGCGCCGAACACCTCGGCCGACCGCAGGATGGCGCCCACATTGTGCGGGTCCGTCACCCGGTCCAGCAAGACGACCACCGGTGCCCCCGCACCGGAGGCGCAGACATCCTCGAACCGGCCCCAGTCCAGCGGGCGCACCTCCAGCGCGGCGCCTTGGTGCACCGATTCGGGGGCCAGCGGGGCCGAAAACTTGCGCGCATCCTCGATCTCGGGTTCCAGCCCCGCGGTTGCGATCGCCTCTGCCAGCTTGTCCGCCGCATTCCGCGTCACCAGCAGTCGCAGCTTGTGGCGCGCCGGGTTCATCAAGGCATCACGCACCGCATGCAGCCCGAACAACCAGACGGTCTCGTTCGCCGCCGCCCGCTTGGCGCGCTCCTTGTCGACCACCCAGGTCGGTTTCTTCATCGTTTTTCCCCCGATTTTCGGCGCGCAGAATGCGCCGCGCCGCCCCCGGACGCAAGCCACGAAGCGCCCGGCCTAGCCCTCGAAATCCGACCCCTCTTCGCGCAGGATGGCCTTGATTTCACGCAGATGCGCCTCGGCGAAACCGGGATAATCCTCCCATTCACGCGCGGTTTTCTCGGCTACGGCGTCGGGCATCACCCGCAACGGACGGCCGGTCTGCAAGGCGCGAACATAGGTCTCGGCCGCGCGCTCGAAGTAGTAAAGCCGGTGAAACGCCTCGGCCACGCTTGCCCCGACCACCAGCACCCCGTGATTGCCCATCACCATCGCGATGATCTTCGGGTCCGCCAGCAGGCCAACGCAGCGCTCTGCCTCTTCGCCCAGCGCCATGCCGCCGTACCGCTCGTCGATCACGTGCCGATCAAAGAACATCGCGCTGTTCTGGTCGATGGCCGGAAGCCGCGAGTCGGCCAACGCAGCCAGCACCGTCGCGTGGATCGAGTGCACATGCATCACGCAACGCGCATGCGGACAGGCGCGATGCACCGCCCCATGCAGCCCCCAGGCCGTCGGGTCGGGCGCATCCGGGCGCTCCAACGTCTTTGGATCATGGGCGTCGATTTCGATCAGATCGCGCACGCCGATGCGCGAGAAATGCCGCCCGTTCGGATTGATTAGAAACCGATGCCCCGCTTCGTCCAGCGCAAGCGAGAAATGGTTGGCCACGGATTCATGCATGTTCAGACGCGCGGTCCATCGAAACGCCGCCGCCAGATCGCTGCGCGCCTGTGCCTGGGTATTGTCCGGCATCCTGCCCTCCATGAATGATTCGCCGTCTTCATCTTGCCCCAAAAACTCTGCCGGGGTGAATTCGCCGCAGGCGAAGAGGGGGCGCAAAGCCCCCCCTTCTACATGCTTTTCGGCTCTTGACGCCCCCTGACCCCTTCGGTATTCCACCGTCACCGTCGGGCGACGGGCTGCAAGGTGCGGCAGCGGACTGTAACTCCGCCGGGGAGACCCACGCCTGGTTCGATTCCAGGGTCGCCCACCA
>JAGRMK010000030.1 GCA_020441345.1 Paracoccaceae bacterium | reverse complement strand
TCGCCCTGTTGATCGGTTCCGTTGGCGGCGTCATCATCGGTGCGATCCCCGGCGTGGGCGCGGCGGTGGCGATTGCCATCCTGTTGCCCGCGACGTTTTCCTTGCCGCCGCTTGTCGGCCTGACGATGCTGCTGGGGATTTATGGGTCTTCGATGTACGGCGGCGCGATCCCGGCGATCCTGATCAACACGCCCGGCACGGCGGTCAATGCGCTGACCACCTATGACGGCTATCCGATGACCAAGCGCGGCGAGGGGCGGCGGGCGATCGCTCTGGCCTATTCCGCCTCGTTCTTTGGCGGCGTGTTCTCGTTGCTGTGCCTGATCGCCTTGTCGCCGCTGCTGGCACGGATCGCGCCGATGTTCGGCTCGCGCGAGATCTTTCTGGCGGCGCTGCTGGGGATTATCCTGGTGGTGCTGGCGCATCGCGGTCAGGTCTTTGCCGCCGGGATGCTGGCGGCGTTCGGGATCTTCTTGAACACCGTCGGGTTGGAACCGGTGCGCTATTCGCGCCGCTTCACCTTCGACCAGTCCTGGCTGTCGTCGGGCGTCGATCTGATCGTTGTTGTGCTGGGGCTGTTCGCGCTCAGTCAGGCATTCTTGCTGCTGGTCGAAAAAGACCATGCACCCGAGATGACCTCGCTCAAGGGGTCGATCTTTGGCGGGCTGAAGGAGTTGTGGCTTTACAAACGGGTGGCCAGCGTCGCCGCCAGTTTTGGCGTATTGATGGGCATGATCCCCGGCGTTGGCGAATTCACGGCCCAGTTCATGAGCTACACCTACGCGCAAAAGACGTCGAAAAACCCGGAATTGTTCGGCAATGGTTCGCCCGAGGGATTGATCGCGTCTGAATCCGCCAACAATGCCGTCCCCGCCGCCGCGATGATTCCGCTTCTGGCGTTGGGCATTCCCGGCGAGGCGTTGACGGCGATGATGCTCAGCGTGTTCTACGTACATAACGTGATCCCCGGCCCGCAACTGTTCCAGAACGAGATGGATTTCGTCATGGCGCTGTATATGGCGCTGTTGATCCTGAACGTGCTGGTGATGATGTTCCTGCTGGTCTCGACCAACCTGGTGACAAGGATCATCCAGATTCCGTCGCGGATGGTCGGTATCGTGATCCTGCTGCTGGGGTTTGTCGGTGTCTATTCGCTGCGCAACTCGGCTACGGATTGCGCGATGGCGGCGGGGTTCGGCGTGTTCGGGGTGATTCTCAAGCGTCTGAACCTGCCGATTGTGCCGATCATCCTGGGCATGGTCCTGGGCGGGATCATGGAGGTCAAGCTGCGCTCGGCCATGCCGCGTGTCTCGTCACCGCTGGACATGATTGATCGACCGATCGCGATGATCCTTTTCGGGCTGATCCTTCTGGTGATCGCCCTGCATATCCGCACCCTGATCCGCGAGCGCCGGAACCCCCCGCAAGATGTGGACAGTGATATTCACCTTACCCAAGGCGGGGAATGACACCCCGCCGAGTCGCAGCTGCGGCGTCCTGACCCCAGAGACCGCAAGGACGTCTGAATGAAACCCACTCTACCGCAAACCAGCCCCGTCGTTATCGTCGGCGGCGGCATCATCGGGGTTTCGACCCTGTATCATCTGGCGCATCGCGGCGTGCCCGCGGTGCTGATCGAGCGGCGCAAGCTGGCGTCCGGTACCACCTGGCATGCGGCGGGGATCGTCGGGCAGCTGCGTGACAGCTCCGCCCAGACGGAGCTTGGCAAATATACCGCACGCCTGTTTCAGACGCTGGAGATCGAGACCGGACAGGGCACCGGATACAAGCAGAACGGCACGATCAACCTGGCGCTGGGCGATCTGCGCCACGAGCAGCTTTTACGCAGCCATGACCACGCCGCGCGGATGGGGATTGAAACGCGAATGCTCGATGCGGCCGAACTGGCCGAGCTCTGGCCCTGGATCGACGCAAGCGATGTGAAATCGGCGTTCCTGGTGCCGTCGAACGGACAGGTGAACCCGCTCGACGTGACCGTTGCCCTGTCCAAGGGCGCGCGGGCACTGGGCGCGCAGGTGTTCGAGGGGGTCACGGCGACGCGTCTGATCCTGAAATCGGGGCGCGTGACCGGGGTCGAGACCGATCAGGGCGTGATCGCCACCGACAAGGTGGTGATCGCGGGCGGCATGTGGAGCCATCTGTTCGCGAAAAGCCACGGCATCACCGTGCCGCTGCACGCCGCCGAACATTTCTATGTCGTGACCGAACCCGTGCCGGGCCTGCCATCATCGCAGCCGATCCTGAACATCGCAGAGGAACGGCTCTATGCCAAGGAAGACGCCGGAAAGCTGCTGATCGGCGGGTTCGAGGCAATGGGGAAACCCTGGGCCAAGGCGGGTATCCCCGTGGATTTCGAATTCGACGAACTGCCCTTTGATCTGGAGCATGTCGAGCCGGAACTGGAACGGATGTTCGCGCGCCTGCCCGCGCTGGCCGACATGGGGATCAAGACGTTCTTCAACGGGCCCGAATCCTTTACGCCGGATGGCCGCCCCTATCTGGGCCCCAGCGCCGAGGTGGCGGGTGTGTTCCTGGCGACGGGGATGAATTCGAACGGAATTCTGAATTCGGGCGGCGTAGGTCTGACGATGGCGGAATGGCTTATCGACGGCGCGCCGTCGCGGTCGATGCTGCCGCTTCTGGCGGTGCGCGCGCATCCGTTCCAACGAAACACCGCCTATAACGCCGACCGCGCGGCGGAATCGGTGGGGTTCCACTATGGGCTCCATTGGCCGGGACGGCAGGTGAGCACCGCACGCGGCGTGCGTCGCGTTCCCTTGCATGACCGGCTGGCGCAGGCGGGCGCCGCTTTTGCCGAGCGCATCGGCTGGGAAGTGCCGATGCATTTCGGCGGTGGCTGGGACGACACGCCGTCGATCCGCTGGAAGCCCTGGTCGCGCGCGGTGCAGGACGAATGCCTTGCCGCGCGCGATGCCGCCGTGCTGCTGGATCAATCGATGTATGGCAAGATCCTGGTGCAGGGGCCGGATGCCGTGCAAGCCCTGAACCGGGTCTGCGGCGCGCAGATGGATGTGGCGGTCGGCACCTCGGTCTATACGCAATTCCTGAACGACCGGGGCGGGATCGAGGCCGATGTGACCGTGACGCGGCTTGCTGAAACCGCATTTCTGGTAATCACCGGGCACCCCAGCCAGATGCGCGACCAGCATTGGATCAAATCCCACGCGGACCCCGCCTGGCAGGTCGAGGTGTTCGACGCGACTTCGGCCTATGGTCTGCTGACCCTGCACGGACCCCGCGCGCGTGCGATTCTGCAAGCGATCAGCGGCGACGATCTGTCGAACGCGGCGTTCCCCTTTGGCGCGGCGCGGCAGATTGACATCGCCCATGCGCGCGGCTGGGCGATCCGGCGGTCGTTCCTGGGCGAGCTGGGATATGAACTGCTGATCCCGACCGAATTCACGGCGGGCGTTTACGAGGCCGTGCTGGACGCGGGCACCCCACACGGTCTGCGCCCCATGGGTATGTTTGCGATGAATGCCTGCCGATTGGAAAAGGGCTTCCGCCATTTCGGCCATGACATCGGCGAGGACGATACCCCCCTGGAAACCGGACTTGGCTTTGCCGTCGATTTGACGAAGCCCGCGTTTTTGGGCCGTGACGTGCTGGTCGCGCAAAAGGCGGTGGGGCCGACACGGCACCGCACCGTCAGCATCGCCGTGCCTGGTCTGACCGCCGAAGAGGGGCCCTATCTGATCCATAACGAACCGATCTGGAAAGACGGCGCGATTGTCGGGCATGTGACCTCGGGCGACTGGGGGTTTCGGGTGGCGCAGATGATCGGCCTTGCGACGCTGCACCTTGCCGGGGGCGTGACGAAAGACTGGATCGCCGCTGGCGGGTTCCAGGTGCAGATCGCAGGGCAGATGTATCCGGCGCATGTGCAGCTTGGCCCGGTCTACGATCCAAAGGGTGAAAGAATGCGCGGCTGAACCCGCGACAATGGAGGGTCTCATGGACAAGACGATTCTGGTGATTGGCACCTACGACACGAAAGATCAGGAACTGCACTATATGTGCGACCGTATCCGTGCACTGGGCGGGCAAGTGGTGTCGATGGATGTCAGCGTGCTGGGCGACCCGTCGCAGCCGACCGATATTTCCAAGCACGATGTGACCGCGGCGGTCGGCAAGACCATTCAGGACGCCATCGACGCCGGCGATGAAAACGGCGCGATGCAGATCATGGCGGCGGGCGCGGCGAAACTGACCGCGCAACTGCATGCCGAGGGGCGGATCGATGCGATGGTCGGGCTGGGCGGCACGATGGGCACCGATCTGGTGCTGGATTGCGCCCAGGCGCTGCCGCTTGGCGTGCCGAAATACGTGGTGTCCACGGTGTCGTTTTCGCCGCTGATCCCGGCGGATCGCCTGTCGCCGGATATCCAGATGATCCTCTGGGCCGGGGGGCTTTACGGGCTGAACTCGGTTTGCAAATCCTCGCTGTCACAGGCGGCGGGGGCCGTTCTGGGGGCCGCGCAGGCTGTCGAGGCTCCGGTGCGCAGCCGCCCGGTGATCGGCATGATGAGCCTTGGTTCGTCCTGCCTGCGCTACATGAAACTGCTGCGCGACCCGCTGGAAGCGCGCGGTTTCGAGGTGGCGGTGTTCCACGCGACCGGGATGGGTGGCATGGCCTTCGAGGCGCTGGCGAAACAGGGCTATTTCGCCGCCGTGCTGGACCTGGCGCTGCCCGAACTGGGCAACCTGATGGTGGGGTCCGTGGTCAATGGCGGGCCCGACCGGCTGACCAACGCGGGAGCGGCCGGCGTTCCGCAGATCGTCGCGCCCGGATGTGCCGACCTGATCGACTTTGCAGGCTGGCAAGAAATCCCCGCAGCCTATGCCGACCGCCCGTTCCACGCGCATAATCGGCTGATCAAATCCTCGGGCCTGTCACCAGATGAACGCCGCGCGCTGATCCGCGACATTGCCGCGCGGCTGGCGACGGCCAGGGGGCCGGTGCATTTCGTGATGCCGTTACAAGGAGTCGAGGAATGGGACCGCGAGGGAGAGCCCGCGCATGACCCCGAGGGGCTGGCGGCGATGATCGACGAAGTGCGCGCGGCCATCACTGTGCCCTGCACCGAAGTGGACGCCCATATCAACGACCAGGCGTTTTCCGACGCGGTTCTGGCGGTGCTGGATGGCTGGATCGCCGATGGCACGCTGAAGGTCTGACCATGGACCCGCGCTTCGCCCCCCTGTTCGAGCCGTTGAAGATCGGCCCGGTCATCGCCCCAAACCGGTTCTGCATGATGCCCTATGCCAACGGGCATTCGCACCTGATGCCGAATGGCGCGATCGGCGTGCGCGAGACGCGCGCCGAGGGGGGCTGGGGCATCATCGGCATGCAATTGTCCGAAATCGACCCGACTTCGGACCTGTCGGGCCTGCCCTATGAGCGGCTGTGGGATGACGGCGACGTTGCCGTGCACGCGCGCTCTGTCGAGCGGATCCACCGGCACGGCGCGCTGGCCTCTGTCGAACTGGCGCATACCGGGATGCGGTCGCGGGGGATCGCCAATGGCTATCCGGTCATGGGGCCATCCAGCGGGCCGACGTTAAAGCCGGAATTCCCGTACATGGCCAAGGCGATGGACCTGGCCGACATCCGGGCGCTGCGGCAAAGCCACCGCGCCGCGATCCGGCGCGCGAAACAGGCGGGCTATGACATCGCCTATGTCTATGCCGCGCATGATGCTTCGATTCTGTGGCATTTCCTGAGCCCCGCCTACAACCGCCGCAGCGATGCCTATGGCGGCAGTTTCGAGAACCGCCTGCGGCTGCTGCGCGAAGTGCTGGAAGATGCGCAGGACGAAGCGGCGGGCGAGATCGCTGTCGCCATCCGCTTTGCGGTGCACGAGGCCTCTGGGCCAAAGCGCATCCGGTTCGACGGCGAAGGCCGCGACGTGGTCGAGGCCCTGGCGGACTTGCCCGACCTGTGGGACGTGAATATCTCTGGCTGGAGCCGAGACAGCGGAACCTCGCGCTATGACCCCGAAGGGTTTCAGGAAGAGTTCACCCGTTTCGTCAAGCAGGTGACCGACAAGCCGGTGCTGGGCGTCGGGCGCTTTACTTCGCCCGATACGATGGTCAGCCAGATCAAGCGCGGGGTGCTGGATCTGATCGGCTCGGCGCGGGCGTCGATTGCCGACCCGTTCCTGCCGCAGAAGATCCGCGAGGGGCAGGTGGACGATATCCGCGAATGCATCGGCTGCAATGTCTGCGTGTCGGTCGAAAACGCGGGCGTCGTTGTGCGCTGCACCCAGAACCCCACCATGTCCGAGGAATGGCGGCGCGGCTGGCACCCCGAACGGGTGCCCATGGCCGAGACCGCGCAATCGGTGCTGATCGTCGGCGGCGGCCCGGCGGGATTGGAGGCGGCTTTGACCCTCGCGCGGGCCGGGCATCAGGTCACGGTGGCCGAGGGTGCGACTGAGATGGGCGGGCGCGTGGCACGAGAATCGCGGATCGGGAACCTGTCGGCCTGGGGCCGGGTCACGGATTATCGCCTGTATCAATTGCAGCAAATGAAGAATGTGGACCTGTTCACCGAGAGCCCGATGGATGCCGAAACGGTGGCCGAATTCGCCGCGGATCATGTGCTGTTGGCGACCGGTTCCGGGTGGCTGCGTGACGGAGTGGGGCGGTCGCGCCTCGATCCGATCCCTGGTTTTGCCGGGGCGGCCCTGACGCCCGACGACATTCTGAACGGCGCGCGGCCGGGCGACAGCGTGGTGATTTATGACGATGATCATTCCTATATGGCGAACGCGCTGGCCGCCGACCTGGCCGCGCGGGGCCACATGGTGCAGATCGTGACGCCGATGCCTGTGCTGGGCGGCTGGCTGGGCAATACGCTGGAACAACCGCGGATGATCGCCGAACTGCTGGCGGCGGGTGTGGCCATGCACCCGAACACCACGGCGACGGCATGGCACCAGGGGGCGTTGCAGGTCGTGCGGTCGGATACCGGCGCGGCCCTGCCGGCGATCCCCGGCAAGACCCTGCTGGCGGTGACGCTGCGCCACCCGGATACGGCCCTGTCCGAGGCCCTGACGGCGCGCGGGGTGGTGCATCGGCTGATCGGCGACGCCGAGGCGCCGGGGCCGATCCAGGCGGCGGTGTTCTCAGGGCACCGGCACGCGCGCGAGATCCTGGGGCACGAGCCCGCAGGGGGGCTGTTTCGGCGTGAGCGTCCGGTTCTGTTCGACTGACGCGCACGGCGGGTGCTGGTCATGACCCGCGGGACGGGCTAGAAAGCGCCGTCACCCGGCGGGTGGCATGCCAAGACGCGAGCGACCAACGTGCAAGGGGGCTGAATGGCCACGTTCCTGTATCAGAACGATCTTCCCGACGATCTGGACCTTGGGTCCACCGTCGCCATCGATTGCGAGACGATGGGCCTGAACCCGCACCGTGACCGGCTGTGTCTGGTGCAGCTATCAGGGGGCGATGGCCACGCGCATCTGGTGCAGATCACCCAGAACCAGACCGCGGCGCCGAACCTGACGCGCGTGCTGGCCGATCCAGGGGTGCTCAAGCTCTTTCATTTCGGGCGGTTCGACATTGCCGTGATGTATCATCGCTTCGGTGTGCTGGCCGCGCCGGTCTGGTGCACCAAGATCGC
>JAGRMK010000474.1 GCA_020441345.1 Paracoccaceae bacterium | reverse complement strand
ATGACCGAGACCAACATGAACACCTCGAACCCCTTTGACGGCGAGCGCCGCGCCGGGACGGTCGGCCTGCCGCTGCCAGGAATCACGTTGAAGATCACCGACCCCGAATCGGGCGAAACCCTGCCGCAGGGCGAAATCGGCCTCATCGAGGTGCGCGGCCCCAACGTGTTCCAGGGCTATTGGCAGATGCCCGAGAAAACCGCCGCCGAACTGCGCAGCGACGGGTTCTTCATCACCGGTGACCTGGGACGCATCGATGCGGATGGCTATGTATCCATCGTCGGACGGCAAAAGGATCTGATCATCGCCGGGGGCTACAACATCTACCCAAAGGAGATCGAACTGGAGCTGGATGAGGCCCTGGCCGTCAAGGAAAGCGCGGTGATCGGCGTGCCCCATCCCGACCTGGGCGAGGCCGTTCTCGGGGTGATCGTCGCGCAATCCGGCGCCTCCCCTGATCCCGATGCGATTCTCGGAGACATGCGCCGTCGCCTCGCCCGGTTCAAGGTGCCACGGGCCCTGGTTGTCGTGCCCGAGCTGCCACGCAACACGATGGGCAAGGTGCAAAAGAACCTGTTGCGCGACCGGTTCAAGGATTGGTTCGCGAAACCCTGATCGCGTCTTTGCTCTGCAAATATCCTGCGGGGTGAGGCGCATAGCGCCGAGGGGGCGCACAGCCCCCTTTTCCCACTTGCCAGCAATCGCCGACCGGTCCACTGCGCGTAGGGTGCGTGCTTGCACGCACCTCTGGCGCTAGTCTGCCTCGAAGGGTTCGATCAACTCCGGTCCCTCGGCGCGGTTGGAGTTCACCAGCGGCGCGACCCGGCGAAACTGCAAGACACCCTCGGCCAGCGGCGCCATCAGCCGGGCCGCGCCATGGCCGGCCTCGCCCAGCCACAAGGGCCAGTCGGCGGGCTCCAGGATGACAGGCACCCGGTCGTGCAGGTCGGCCATGCCGCCGGTCGCCGCCGTCGTGACAATCGCGCAGGACGCGACCCGCGCGCCTTCGGGCCCGTTCCAGGCCTGCCAGACCCCGGCGAAGACCATCGGCTCCCGATCCGCGCGGGTGATGAACCACGGCAGGCGCGCGTCGCCCTCTCTGGTCCATTCATAAAAGCCGGTTGCGGGGATCAGGCACCGGCGACGCCGCGCGGCCTCGGCAAAGGCGGGTTTCTCGGCGAGGGTTTCGGACCGTGCGTTGAACAACACCGGACCGTCGGTCGGGTGCTTGTACCAGCGTGGCAGAAATCCCCAGCGCATCGGCCCATAGCGCCGTTGCCCCCCGACACTGACCACCGCTGCAACCGGCTGTGTGGGGCACACGTTATAGCGTGGCACCGGCGGCAGATCGTTGGCCGGGGTCGCGCCGAACAGGGTGACCATCGCGTCGTCGGGCAGGGTTATCGCAAAGCGTCCGCACATGCGCCGATGAGGCCATGCGCGGGAACCGGGGTCAAGGCGTCAACGCGAGGCGGCGCAGGCCGCGATGGCCTGCGCAAGACCGCGCATCGCTTCGGCATAGAGACCGGGGCCGGGCTCCAGCAGCACGCCAGCCGGGTCGAGCGGCGCACCGATCCGCAGCGCGGTGCCCTCGGCCACCAGCGAGACATAGTCGGGATTGTGGTTCACCTCGGGAAAGACGCAGGTCGCGCCCGCCTCGGACAGGGCCGCACGCATCGCCGCGATCCGGGCGGCGCCGGGATCGGCGGCATCGCCCAAGGCAATGGTGCCCAGCAAATTGAGACCGAATGCCTCGCCAAAATACCCATAGGCGGCGTGATACAGAACCAGCCCGGCATCGCCGACCGGCGCAAGGATCGCGGAGAGTTCGGTGCTCAGCACGTCCATTTCCTGCATGGCCGTGGCCGCATTGGCGGCATAAGTCGCGGCATTTTCCGGGTCCAGCGCCGTCAGTTCGGCGGCGATGGCTTGCAGCCATGGCGCGGCATTGGCCGGGGTCATCCAGAGATGCGGATCCGTAGCGGCGGGGTCATGGTCGTGACTCTCGGCCTCTTCGGCGTGATCCCCCGCATCGTGGTCGTCGTGGTCGTCGTGGTCGTCGCCGTGATCATGCTCGTCATGGTCCTCGGGCGTGCGGGCATCAAACAGGACGGTGCGTTGAAACGGCCGCTTGTGCAGCCCATCGACCATCGACAGATCGAGGATCGCGCCATCACCGAGCGTTTCCACCACGCGCTGCATCCACGGCGCCAGCGCCGCACCGCTCCAGACCAGAAGATCCGACGAGGCAACGGCGCGCGCCTGGCTGGGGCGCAGTTGCATGTGATGCGGGTCGCCCCCCCGGTCCAGCAGCACCGAAGGCGTGCCCAGATCGCCGAGCACCATCGCCACGAAGGCGTGTGCAATCGGCGTATCCGCAGTGACACTGGGCACTTCGGCCTGTGCTGACAGGGCAAAGGCACCTGTCAGCGCGGCGTAGAGATACGGACGAAGCATATTCAGACCCTCTTGGAATGCGGCGCATGGTGAGATAAGATGAACGAGTTATAGTATAACGTATCAGGCCGTCAACCCGAACCGATACCGCCAGGAGCCTCGTTCCCGATGCGCGAACCCGCTTTTGAACCGCATGATCACCGTCGCTGTGTGGATGGTGCGTTGCAAACCGCCGAATCGCTGATTGCGGCGCGCGGCCTGCGCCTGACGCCGGTGCGGCGGCGCGCGCTGGAGATCCTGCTGGAACGGCACGGCGCGATGGGCGCCTATGAGGTGCTCGAACGCCTCGCCGCGGACGGTTATGGCCACCAGCCGCCGGTGGCCTATCGGGCGCTCGATTTCCTGGTCGAGAACGGCTTGGCGCACCGGATCCGGCGACTGAATGCCTTCGCCGCCTGTGCTCACCCGGGCGCCGATCATCACGCCGCGTTCCTGATATGTCGCCTGTGCAACGCGCTGGCCGAAATCCCCGCCGATGCCCTGCGCAATCATTTGCTCGCCGGAGCCGAAGAGAGCGGATTCGCCGTCGAGCGGCTGAGTATCGAGGCGCTGGGGCTCTGCCCCAATTGCCAGAGCCCGGAGCCGTCATGACCGCGCCCCTGATCCGGGCGGCGGGCATGACCGTCGCCTACGGACCGGCAACCCCGGTGTTGCGCCATGTCGATTTTACCCTGCTTCCTGGCGAGATCGTCACCATCGTCGGGCCCAACGGGTCTGGCAAGTCGACCTTTGTGCGGGCGCTTCTGGGCATGATCAAACCGGCTGCCGGCTCGATCACGCGGGCGCCGGGGCTGCGCATCGGCTACGTGCCGCAAAAGCTGCATCTAGACCCCAACCTGCCATTGTCGGTGGCCCGGTTCCTGCGCCTGAACCGGCGGTTGACCGATGCCGAGGTCGGCGCCCTGCTGCGCCGAACCGGGGTGCCGCAACTGGCCGACCGGGCCCTTGCGACCCTGTCGGGCGGGCAGTTCCAGCGCGTGCTGCTGGCGCGGGCGCTGGCCGGGGATCCGCAGATCCTGGTACTGGACGAGCCGACGCAGGGGCTGGACCAGCCCGGAACCGCGGCCTTCTATCGCCTGATCGAGGATGTCCGGCGCGAGATCGGTTGCGCCGTGCTGTCGGTCAGCCACGATCTGCATGTGGTGATGAGTGCCTCGGACCGCGTGATTTGCCTCAACGGGCATATCTGTTGCGAGGGCACGCCATCGGTTGTGTCGAACGCGCCGGAATACCGCGCGCTTTTCGGGTTGGGCACCGGCGGGGCGCTGGCGCTCTATCAGCATCACCACGACCACGGCGCCGAACACCCCGAACACGCGCATGACCACGCCCACGAGCTTGCCGAGGCCTGCGACCATGATCATTGACGCCTTTATCCTGCGCGCACTGGGCGCGGGGTTTTTGCTGGCGCTGGCGGCCGGTCCGCTGGGCTGTTTCGTGGTCTGGCGGCGGCTGGCCTATTTCGGCGATGCCACGGCGCATGCGGCGATCCTGG
>JAGRMK010000473.1:1415-2325 GCA_020441345.1 Paracoccaceae bacterium | reverse complement strand
CCCAGAAATCGACCAGCAGCGGCAGATCGTCGGATTTCGCGGCCTTTTCCAGGGTCTTGAGGTCCAGCGCCGAGACCTTGCCGGTGTTCAGCGCGTGACCGCAGATCCCGCATTTTGGTGCGGCTTGGGCCTTGTCTTCGGGAAACTGGTTGACCTGTCCACACTCTGTGCAGGTCAGTCGGATCTTGGCACTCATGACGGGGCCCTCATATTCCTCTGATAGAATGTGAGATGGGCGCGCCGCGCCGTCCTGTCAAGGGGGATCAGGCGCGTGGTGGCCGCGACCTGTAGACGGGCAGCCGCCAACCAAAGGCCAGTGACCCGGCGCGCAACAGAAAGGCGACGGCGGCACAAGCCAGCAGCGCGGGCGGCCCCTGATTGAACAGATGCGCGACACCGAGCGCGGTCAGTGCTCCGGCAAAGGCGGCGCTTAGATAAAGCTCGCCCTGGCGCAAAACCAAAGGCACTTCGTTGCAGACCACATCGCGCATCAATCCGCCCATCGCCGCCGTCACCATGCCCATGATCAGCACGACCGCCGGCCCATGCCCCAGCGACCAGGCCACACCGACGCCCGCGGGCACCGCGACCGAAAGCGCCCCGGCATCGAGCCAATCCAGTGTTCGGCGCCGCGATTCCAGCCTATGCGCGGAAAAGAACACGATCACCGCGGCAAGGCAGGCGGTGGCAATATACCATGGGTTCGCGATCCAGAAGATCATGTCGCGGTTCAGCATGATGTCGCGCAGGGTTCCGCCGCCAACCGCCGTCAGACTGGCGATGAACAGGAACCCGACCAGATCGAGCTGCGCGCGCGACGCCGCCAGCGCCCCGGTCAGCGCAAAAATGAAGACCGACAGGTAGTCGAGCGCCGCCAGCAGGGTCATTTCGCGCTGGCCTTTGCGGCGGG
>JAGRMK010000473.1:0-1252 GCA_020441345.1 Paracoccaceae bacterium | reverse complement strand
TTGCGGTTGGCGGTTTTCCAGCCGTTCCGCTTCCAGCCATGGATCCAGCCCGTCACGCCGTTCTTTACATAAGCCGAATCGGTGACGATCGTCAGCGCCGTGTTGCGGGTCAGGGTCTCAAGCGCCATGATCGCCGCCAGTAGTTCCATGCGGTTGTTTGTGGTTTCAGCCTCGCCACCGCTGAGTTCGCGTTCCTTGACCACCGTTTCGCCGTCCAGCGCGCGCATCAGCACGCCCCAGCCTCCGGGGCCCGGGTTGCCAGAACAGGCGCCATCGGTCCAGGCATAGAGGTCAGGCATCGCGATTTGTCCTTGTCAGAATAGAGATGCCGGGCGCGGCAACGCCCGAAAGCCCGGTCTCGATCAACGTGTCCTCGAAGAGGATGTGGAACCCGGCATCGGCCAGCAGCCGTGCCAGGTCATCGCGGCCATGGTAGCAATAGAACCGGCCCAGGGTGTCGCGCTCTTCGCCCGAGCCCAGCTTCATGCCGATGTGGAACAGGCCGCCGGGTTTCAATGCCCGTTGAATCGCATCCAGATAGCGGGGCAGGGCGGCGCGGGGTGCGTGCAAAAGGCTGAAATTGGCCCAGACCCCGTGATAAGAGGCAGGGTCCAGCGGTTCGTCGAAGTCCCCCAGCCTTGCGGGCAGGTCGTGGCGCGAGCGGGCCAGCGCGACCATCGCGGGTGTGGCATCGACTGGATCGACATCGAACCCCGCGTCGCGCATTTGCGCCGCCGCGATCCCTGGGCCGCAGCCCAGATCGAGCACCCGCGCCCCGTCAGGCAGGCGTTCGAGGAACCGCGTCAGGAACCGGCCAGACTTGTCGCTATGCACCATGGCTGCGTAATCGTCGGCGCGCGCCTGGTAAACGGCCAGCGTTTCGGGATCCACGCTCATGCCGGGGTCCGCAGCACGCGTGGAACCTTGAATTCGACGTTCTCGATCGCGGTTTCAACGATTTCGCGGGTCAAAGCGTAGCGGTCGGCAAAAGCCTCGATCACCTCGTTGATCAGGACCTCGGGCGCGCTGGCTCCTGCTGTCAGACCAACCGCGCGCGCCCCGTCGAGCGCTCGCCAGTCTATTTCTTCAGCGCGTTGAATTAATTGCGCATAGGGGCAGCCCTGCGCGCGCCCGACCTCGACCAGCCGTTTCGAGTTCGACGAGTTCGGCGCGCCGATCACCAGCAGGGCGTCGATGCGCCCGGCGATTTCCTTGACCGCCGCCTGCCGGTTGGTCGTCGCGTAGCAGATGT
>JAGRMK010000472.1 GCA_020441345.1 Paracoccaceae bacterium | reverse complement strand
GGCCAGAACACGCCCACGTTGCAGGCAACCGGCACGACGGGGCGGTTAAGCTCTTGATACAAAACTGAAACACCGACCTTGTAGTCGCGTTTCGCGCCCGGCGCAACACGGGTTCCCTGCGGAAAAATGATCAACTGCCCGGGGTCCTGATCGCCCGCATTCACGCGCTCGACCATCGCCTTGATCGCCGCGCCGCGCTTGCCGCGATCCACGGCGACACAGCCGATGCGCTTGCCATACCAGCCGACGATCGGTGTCCAGACCAGTTGCTTTTTCATGATGAACTTGGGTCGGGGCAGGACACTGACCAGGATGATGATGTCGAAAAAGCTCTGATGCTTGGCGGCGATCATCACCTCGCCGTCGGGCACCGGGCCGCGCACCTCGGATTTCAGGCCGACCATCCAGCTTGCCGTCCAGCGCACCCAGCGGCACCAGCCATGAACCGCGGCAAAGGCCCCGCGGCGATCGACCATCGCCCAGGGCGCCAGGGCCACGGCCATCAGGACCATCACCAGATAGGCCTGGAAGGCGAAAATCAGGGATCGGCACCATTGCACGGCATAGCGCATCAGCTTTCCTTTCTGAGGACCCGGAACGCGGCGGCCCGCGTGGCAACCAGCGCAATAAGGGCAGCGAGCGGCGGAATCGCCAGCGGCGTCAACCAACCCAGACCGCGAAACCCAAGCCCGGTCAAGAACCCGGTATCACCCGCGACCGGCAGCAGCGCAAAGGCCAGCAACCCGACCGCCGTTCCCGCCGTCGCGCCGATCAGCGCGCCCAGTGTCAGACGCATCACGAAGGCGCGGGCAATGAAGGCGTCGCGCGCGCCAACCAGCCTGAGGACACCGATCACCTGCGCATTGGCGGCCAGGGAAAACCCGGCGGCGAGCGTGATCATCGCCGCCATGGTGATCGCGATCAGCGCCACAGAAACCCAGGCCAGCCCGCGCAGACTGGCGGCGGCCTGGACCAGCGGGCGGCGCCAACGGGTGTGGTCATCCAGAATGGCACCCGGCGCTTCGGCGGCCAACCGCAACCGCAGGCCGACCGGGTCAAACCCCTGCGGTGCTTCGATGATCTCGATCAGGCGCGGAAGCGCGAGTTGTTCGACCGGCAGATCGGGCCCGAACCAGGGTTCCAGCAGGGCGCGCTGCTCGTCGATCTCCAGCACCCGCGTCGAGGCCACCCCCGGCGTCGTGCGCAGGATTTCCACCACGACGGCCGTTTGCGCGGCGATTTCCGAGGCTGGCGCCGAGACGCGCAGCGTCGCACTTTGCGCCAGTGTATCCGACCAGCGTTGCGCCAGTTGCCCGGACGACAGCGACAGGGCCAGCGCGAACACCGCCAGAAACGCCATCGCCGCCGAGGTGATCGAGGTCAGGACCGCCGTATGGCCCGACGCGGGCACGATACGCCCCGCCTCGCCCAGCCCGGAGAACCGCGGAAGGCGGCTCATGACAGATCGCTCCCGGCGGCTTGCAGGGTGTGATCGCTGATTCGCAATATGCGCGCCGACACCGCCGATTTCGCCGCCCGGATCAGCGTCAGGTCGTGGGTCGCGATCATCACGGCGGTGCCCATGCGGTTGAGTTCGACCAGCAGCGACAGCAACCGCTGCGACATCTCCCAGTCGACGTTGCCGGTGGGTTCATCGGCCAGAACCACCTCGGGCGACATGATTACCGCGCGGGCCAGCGCAGCGCGCTGGCGTTCGCCGCCCGACAGGGTTGGAGGCAGGGCATCTGCCCGATGCTGCAAGCCGACCCAGGTCAGCAGCTCGCGCAGGTCGGCCTCGGGCACCGGGCGACCGGTCGCGACGAAAGGCAGGGCGACGTTCTCGGCCAGTGTCAGGTGATCCAGAAACCGGCAGTCCTGATGGATCACGCCGATCCGCCGTCTTGTGTCGGCCAGCGCATCGCGCGACAGCGTTGCCAGATCCTGTCCAAACAACGCGATGTCGCCCGACCGTTGGCGCAATTCACCATAGCACAGCTTCAGCAGCGTGCTTTTCCCGGCACCAGACGGGCCGGTCAGAAAATAGAAGGCCCCTGGCGCAATATGCAGGTCCACCCGCGACAGCAGGCCGCTGCCACCGTAATCGTGCGACACATTCGTCAGCCTGATCACCCGTAACCCCTTTGTGCCCTGCCAAGAAGCGGGCTGCGCCCTTGGAAGTTGACTTGCTGCTTGCTACAACAGACACGGACCGTAGCCAATGGCCGAGGCGGGCGACGGACCAAAAACCCCGCCGATACCACCCGTAGCGAGCGTCCGACCATGAGGTACCCATGAGACTGACCTGTCCGAACTGCAACGCGCAGTATGAAGTGGATGAAAAGGTCATTCCGCAAAACGGGCGCGATGTGCAGTGCTCGGCCTGTGGCCACACCTGGTATCAGTATCCGCTGGAGGTGGCGTTGCAGATGCGCGCCGCCGAAACCGAAGACGACGATGACGACGAGATCGACACACCGCCCCCGCCGCCCAGTGATGGCACCGGACGCGCCACGGCGCCCCGGATCGACAAGACCGTTCTGGATGTCCTGCGCGAGGAAGCCGACCGTGAAATGAGCGAACGGGCGCGGACGCGGAACGACCTGGAAACCCAGGGCGATCTGGGTCTGACGCGGCCCGCGCGCGCCACCGTGACGCAAGCGCGCACGCGCCGCGACGACGAAAACGCCTCGCCCCCGCCTGCGCCCGGATCATCCGCCGCCGCCGGAAAAGAAGACCCGGTGCGCCGGCGGAACCTGCTGCCCGATATCGAGGAACTGACCTCGACGCTGGAACCCGGCACCGAGACGCGCCGCACCCAACAAGACGACCCGGATGCGCCGCCGACGCCAGACAAACGCGGCTTTCGCAACGGCTTGTCGGTGGTGCTGTTGATCGCGATGTTCCTGTTCGCGATCTACATGCTGGCGCCGCTGATCGCCGACAGCGTTCCCGCGCTGGCCGATCCGCTGACGATCTATGTCGGGTTCATCGACGGCTTGCGGATGAGCGTTTCGGGCCTGCTGCGCAACGTCATGGGTGGTTAACCCGACCAGAGCCCCCAGAGCACGACCGCCCAGGCCGCACCCGCGGCGAGTGCCGTCAAGGCGACACCCGCGCTGCCGCAATCCTTGGCCTTGGCGGCCATCGGATGCCGCTCGGTAGAGATATAGTCCACCACCACCTCGATCGCGGTGTTCAAAAGCTCTGCCGCCAGAACCAGCAACCCCAGCGCAAGGATCAACGCGCGTTCGCCGGCGGCCAAGGGCAGCCACAGGGCCAGCCCGGCAGAGAGGACATTCGCCAGCGTCCATTGCCTGAGCGTCTTTTCGGTGGCCCAGGCCGCCGTGAACCCGCGCCACGACCAGACGCA
>JAGRMK010000471.1 GCA_020441345.1 Paracoccaceae bacterium | reverse complement strand
AACGTCCGGTCCTCGGCCGATATGAAGGCCGCGCGCAAGAGCGGTGGAATATCCTCGATCGGGGTGAACAGACGACGCTCGCGGGCGAATTCGTCGATCAACTGCCCCTCACCGGAATAGATCCGGCTGATCGTCGGCGGGCTGTAGTTGGCAAGTTGCTCGGTCGATGGCAGATCATGGGTATAGACCCAGATGACGCCGCCGACGGTCAGGGCGCCAAAGAACAGGCCCAGCACAAGAAAGCTGAACAGGCCGCCGAAAAAGGACAGGATCGCACGGGTCACACGCTGGCTCCGAAGGGGGACGTGGAGCCCTCTATACGGAGAACCGCGTGCAGCGTCAAAACCAAGGAACATCACCGGGCGCAAAATCGCGCAGAGGTGAAGGTCCGCCAGTCGGGGGCGCTCCGGCTGGCGAGCGCCGGGGCGCAATGACGCATGGGGCGGGTTTCCGCCACCCTGTCGCCGGCCCTGCGACCAATTCGCTCAGCGCCGCCGCAGCGCCGACTGTGCCGCTTCTTCGGCGACCCAGGCATCCAGCCCGCCGATCAGCGCCTGCACCATGCGATCGCGCCAGTCTGCGTCGCGCAGCCGCGCGCGATCCTGATCGCTGGACAGGAATCCGACCTCCAGCAGCACCGAAGGCACAGCGGCCGATTTGAGCACAGAGAACGCGGCTTGCTGCCAGGGATGGCGGTGCATCCGCAGGTCCGCGCCCTGGATCGCCGCCACCAGCGCCCGCGCCAGCCGGTCGGTGGCGGGCGTGGTTTCAGCGCGTGCCAGATCCATCAGCACCGAGGCCACCGCGTCATCGGTGCCGGTCAAATCCACCCCGCCACCCAGCAGATCGTCGCGGTCGTGGCGTTCCGCCAGCATGGCCGAGGCCGCGTCCGTTGCATCCTCGGCCAGCGTATAAAGGGTGGCACCGCGCGCCTGCCCGTCTTCCAGCGCATCGGCGTGCAAGGACAGGAACAGGTCGGCATCGGCCCCGTGCGCCACCGTGATCCGCGCTTCAAGCGAGACAAAGACGTTGCTGTCACGGGTCATCGCGACCTCGTAGCGCCCGGTGCGGCGCAGCGCGGTCGCCAGTTCGCGCGCAAAGACCAGCATCGTCTCGGCCTCCGTCACCCCCTCGTGCGTGGCGCCCGGATCAACCCCGCCATGGCCCGGGTCCAGCACGATCCGGGTCGGACGCCGACCCAGCGGCAGGCGGGACGCGGTGCCATCCAGCACACTGTCGCCGGGTTGCGGATCGGTGGCGGCCAATGCCGCGGCCTGGCGGGCAAACGCGGTGTCCGACATCGGATCAAGGCGAAGCGTGAGAACCGCCGCGCCGGTTTCGGCGTCAGTGGCAAGTCCAGCCTGCCCGAACCCCATCGGCCGGTCGAGTTCGATCACCAGACGGCTCCAGCCGCTGCCCGCCTGGCCAACGCGCAACGCCCGCACGGCCCCGTCCAGCACCATCGACGCCGGATCGACGCCGGCCCAATCGACGGTGTGAAAATCGACCACCGCCCGTGGCGGGTCGGCCAGCAACCTCGTGCGCCACGGCACCGGTTGGGTCAGCGGCAGGGTCACGGTCAGGCTGCGCCACGACGCTTCGAACGTGATTGGCCCCGAGAGTCGCGCCAGCCCTCCCAGCCCCTGCACCGCGCTTTCCTGGGCCCGTGTTACGCCGCCGCTTGCGGCCATGACCAGCGCAAGCAACAGCACCGCCCAATACCCCGCGACCCGCGCCCTGCGTTCCGTGCCCATGATCCCGCGTGCCCCTTTGTCCTGGTTTGCGCCGCGCCGGTGACGCGCGGCTCGGTCTTGGTCTTGCCTAACGCGAAACCCGCGCCGGGGGAATCCCCGCGCCACCCCCGGACCGGTTCACGTTTGGGTCAGAAACCGGCACCGCACGCGGTTCCGGGCTTGATCTTGGCCCGGCGGCGCGGGCACACTCGGGCAAATTCCAGCCAAGGATGTCTCATGACCCGTCTGCCCCTCGCCGTTGCGGCCCTTGCCGCCGCCCTGCATCTGACCGCCGCCCCGCTGGCGGCGCAAACCATGCCGATGACCGACGAGGAACGCGCGGCCTTTGGTGCCAATGTGCGCGCCTACCTGATGGAGAACCCCGAAGTCATCTTCGAAGCAGTCGCAGAATTCGAGCGCCGCACCGCCGAAGCGCAATCGGGTATGGACGCCACCCTGGTCGAGATCAACGCCGAAGAGATCTTCGCCGATGGCCATTCCTGGGTTGGCGGCAATCTGGACGGCGACCTGACCCTGGTCGAGTTCATGGACTACCGCTGCAGCTTTTGCCGCCGGGCGCAGCCCCAGATGGCCGAATTCCTGGCCGCCGACGGCAATGTCCGCCTGATCATCAAGGAATTCCCCATCCTCGGTCCGCAGTCCGAGGTCATGAGCCGCTTTGCCGTCGCAACCCAGCAACGCGGCAGCGCCGAACAATACGAGCAAGCCCACGACCGCCTGATGGCCTGGGAGGGCGATTTCACCGAAACCAGTGCGCGCCTGTTGGCCGATGAACTGGGCCTGGATGCCGAGGACGTGATCGGCCACATGAACAGCGACGATGTTTCGGCGGTATTGCAGGCCAACCGCGAGTTGGCTCAGCGGTTGCAGATCAGCGGCACGCCGACTTTCGTGATGGGCGGTCTGGAGGGGGGCGAGTTGCTGCGCGGCTACATGCCCGCCGACGAAATGCAAGGCATCGCCGCGCGCCTGCGCGGCTGAGTGCATTCAGCCCGCTCAAGGCCCGGACCTGGACCGAACCCTGCTCGCCCCGGCACCCTTGCCGGGGTTGTGGCACAGCGGATCGGACAATAACTGTTGCATCTGTGATGCGCTGTTTGCACAGTGGCACCACGTCATCCCGGAACGCCCCTGGCGTCGCGGCCTTTCTTTTCCTAATTCAGGGCTTGCCATTGTCGCTGCGTGCCTGTCTTTCGCGCTTCACCCGGCTCGTCCGGCAGATCGCCTTCGTCACTGGCGTCGGGGCGGTCTGCGCGGCGGTTCCGATGACGGCGATGGCCTTGCCACCCGCGCTTCCGGGCAGCGAGGCACCCGAATTCACGCAGGCGCTGGATGTCTGGCTGGCCGATGACGAGGCCGCGGCCCTGCCGGTTCTTGCCCAACTCGCCCGGGACGGCAATCAGGCCGCTCGTATCCTGCTGGGCCTGATCGACAAGACCCCGGCGCTACAGGGGCCCTATCTTTCCCGTCTCAGCCGCAGCGAGCGGATCGCCCTGCTACGCGAACCGGGTGGCATGTCGGGGCGAAACTGGCTGTTGCAGGTCGAGGATGTGCCGCTGGTCGCGGCCTGGATGGCGCTCTGGGATGTCGATGCGGATCTGTCCGTGATCGATCGGTTTCAGGCCCTGGGAGAACCGCGCGCCGCGCGCGTGGCGCTGATCGTCCTGGCGGCGCGCGAACACCCGGCCCTGGCCCGGATTCCGCTTGATCAGGCCGATCCCGAGCTGCTCTATCTCTTGTGGCGCAGCGTCGCGCCCGAAACCCGCGCCGCGATCCAGAACCTGATGCCCGCCGGGCATCCGCAACGCTTGCTGATCGGCGACCGCGTCGATGCGCGCGAGATTGACACCTGGCTGTCCGCCAGCGCGGCCGCCGCGCCAATTTCATCGCTTTGCAACGCGGTTTGCCCCGACTCGGGCGAGACCTGTCGCGGCGCGGCGTATCGGGTGCTCAACAGCCACAACGCGCTGCTGACCCTGGGCACGCCAAGCGAAGCCCTGATCAGCCAGACCGCCTTTCTGGCGTCGCCGCGCGGGCAATCGACGGTGATGCGGCGGATTCTGCTGTCGACCGATCTGCGTGGCCGGCGCGCGATGCTTGCCTATCTGCGCGAGCACACGGAATGTCTGGCGGACGCAATGCAGATCGAACACCAGCGGTATCTGCCGCGCATTCCCAATCTGCCTGGCTCGAACTGAGCCGTCGCACCCCCACCCGGTTCCTGTCCCGGCCATGAAAAACGCCGCCCCAGGCAGGGCGGCGCTCGATCCGAACCACGAAAAACGGGGTCAGCGCGGGCCGATCATCATCACCATCTGGCGACCTTCGAGCTTCGGCATGTTCTCGACCTTGCCGATCTCGGCGACGTCATCCGCCACCCGGCGCAGCAATTCTGCGCCCAGTTGCTGGTGCGCCATTTCACGGCCGCGGAACCGCAGCGTGATCTTGACCTTGTCGCCCTCTTCCAGAAACTTGAACACAGAGCGCATCTTGACCTCGTAGTCATGCGTATCGGTGCCGGGACGAAACTTGATCTCCTTGATCTCGATCGTCTTTTGCTTCTTGCGGGCCTCGGCTTCGCGCTTTTGCTGCTCGTATTTGAATTTGCCGAAATCCATGATCTTGCAGACGGGCGGCACAGCGTTGGGCGAGATCTCTACCAAATCGAGCCCGGCCTCTTGAGCAAGCTGCATGGCCTTCGCGGGGGTTACGACGCCGATATTCTCGCCTTCCGCCCCGATCAGGCGAACTTCGGGCGCGCGAATCCTCTCGTTGCTTCGAGGTCCGGTGTCGCGGCTGGGCGGGGCGTTGTGAGGTCTGCGGGCTATGGTGGGATTCCTTTTGTGGATGAGACGCGCGCGAAAATAGACGCAGGCGCGGCGCGTTGCAAGGGGCGCAGAGAGGTTGCGGGCCGCCGATTGCCCATCCGCCAGCGATTTGCCGCTGTTTTGCGCGGCGGCTCATTGCTTTCCGGTCGGGAAACGGGCTACTTCCGCATGGAAACATCATGCGAGGTAACACCATGAAGAAGACCCTCATCATCGCCGCGATCGTGCTGGCCGCCGGCCTGGGCATCTGGGTGTCACGCGAACAACCAGAGCCCGCACCCGCCCCGGCCCCCGCGGCGGCCCCCACGGCGGCCCCGGTCGAGCCGGTCGAGCCGGTGGCTCCGGTCGCTCCGGTGACGGACGAACCCGCCGCCACGCTTCTCGATCAGGCGACTCAGGCCGTGACCGATACCGTCCAGGACGCGGTCGATTCAGCGACCGATGCGGCAAGCGATGCGCTTGACGCGGCCACGGACGCGGTCGATGCCGCGCAAGGCGCCGCCGACGACGCGACCCAGGCTGTTACCGATGCCGTCACCGATGCCGTCGATGCGACAACGGATGCTGCCGATGCCGCGACCGACATGGCCA
>JAGRMK010000470.1 GCA_020441345.1 Paracoccaceae bacterium | reverse complement strand
ATGATGCCATAGCCGCCGTCTGGGCACGGGAGATCGCGACCCATCTGCCAGGCGGGGGGCGCGTGGCGCTGCTGGTCTGGGGCGATCCGTCGCTCTACGATTCCACGCTGCGAATCGCCGCACGGCTGGGGGCGGGGGGCATGACGCTGACGACCCGCGTTGTGCCTGGCGTGACAAGCCTGTCGGTGCTGACCGCCGCGCATGCGATCCCGCTTAACACGTTGGGCGCGCCGGTGCTGATCACCACCGGCCGACGGCTGCGCGACGGCGGCTGGCCCGAGGGGGCCGAGGCCGTGGCGGTGATGCTCGACTCGGGTGGCGCGTTCACCGCGATCCGGTCAGAGGGCGTGCATATCTGGTGGGGGGCTTATGTGGGCATGCCGCAGGAAGCGTTGATCGCCGGGCCTCTGGCCGAGGTCGCCGAACAGATCGTGCAGACCCGCGCCGCATTGCGGGCAGAGCATGGCTGGATCATGGATATCTACCTGCTGCACCGAAGCACCGGCTGACGGCTTGCCTCGACGCGGGTCAGCGGGGCAAACTGGTGGCCTCGCCCCTAGCCCCGGATGAGCCGATGTTCACCGCCGAAACGACCCGCTTCCTGTCCGATCTGGCCGCGAACAACACGCGCGAGTGGTTCACCACCAACCGCGCCCGCTACGAAACCTGTGTCGCAGCGCCGACCAAGGCTTTTGTCACGGTATTTGCCGCCGAGATCGAACGCGCCAGCGCGACACCAATCGACTCCCGCGTGTTCCGCATCCATCGAGATCTGCGTTTCGCAAAGGACAAGACCCCCTATAACGCCCATATCCACCTCTCCTGGCGTAGCGCGACCGCGCCCTTGTCGTGGATGGTCGGGTTGGAACCGGACCGGCTTGTGCTGGGCTATGGCTGTTTCGGATTTGGCCCCGCCGGGCTGGACCGCTGGCGGCAGGCGGTCGATGGCCCGGCGGGGCTGCGGCTGCGCGGGTTCCTGGACGGACTGATCGCCTCGGGCATGCATCTGAGCGACCCTGAGCTCAAGCGTGTGCCAACGCCCTTTGCCGCCGAGCACCCGCGCGGCGACCTGCTCAGGCACAAGTCGCTGGCGGTCTGGGCGCCGGCCCTGCCACCAGACCGGGCTTATGGCCCCGAGGCCCCTGTCCTTTTGGCGCGCGAGATGGCGGTTTTCGCGCCGCTTCACGACTGGGTCTGCGCGACTCTGTGACGAGCGGCTTTTATGCGTCGCGATTCGTCTGTGTCGAATCAGACGGCCGGGTGGCCTCAACATGGTCTTTCCGACCCGCCGCCCCCCTGCCGCGCAGCCACCATCCCGCTGACATCCGATAACCGCGCTGCTTGCGGGCCGGGAACCTCGCGGTTTTCCGGCTCGCGGCGCGCCGCTGCCATGCGACGTGCGCCTTGGACCGCTTCGATGCGCCCCCTCTCGCCAGATTACGCGAATAACTTGATATCATAATGATTTCCGCTGGTTGAAAGAGCTACCCGGCGCGTTTCCAGCGCGTGTTATCGCATAACC
>JAGRMK010000469.1:320-4134 GCA_020441345.1 Paracoccaceae bacterium | reverse complement strand
TCGTCGATGCGTTCATAGCCGCGTTCGATCTGTTGCGCGTTGTTGATCGTGCTGGTTCCCTGGGCGCACATGGCGGCGATCAGCATGGCCATTCCGGCCCGGATATCCGGGCTTTCCAGCCGTGCACCGCGCATTTCTGACGGGCCGGCGACGATCGCGCGATGCGGGTCGCACAAGACGATCCGTGCCCCCATCGCAATCAGCTTGTCGACAAAGAACATCCGGCTTTCGAACATCTTCTCGAACATCATTACCACGCCATCGCACTGTGTCGCCGTGACAATGGCAATCGACATCGTGTCGGCGGGAAAGGCGGGCCAGGGTTGATCCGAGATCGTCGGGATATGCCCGCCGAAATCGTCCTGGACCTTCATGTCCTGGTTTGCCGGGATGAACAGGTCGTCGCCGCGCTGTTCGCAGCGGATGCCGAGGCGTTCGAAATTCATCAGCGTGGAGCGCAGATGCTCGACACCGGCGTTCTTGATGGTGATCTCCGACCGGGTCACCGCGGCGAGGCCGATCAGCGAGCCGACCTCGATATGATCGGTGCCGATACGGTGGGTCACGCCCCCCAGAGGGGCGCCGCCGTGAATCGTCATCGTGTTGGTGCCGATCCCCTCGATGGTCGCACCCATGGCAATCAGGAACTTGGCCAGATCCTGGACATGCGGTTCCGAAGCGCAGTTGCGCAGAACAGTCGTGCCCTTGGCGCAAACCGCCGCGCAGAGCGCGTTCTCGGTCGCCGTGACCGAGGGTTCGTCGAGGAACACATCGGCGCCGGTCAGGGTGCCGGCCTTGAAATGATAGGCGCCGTTGACTGTGATCCGCGCGCCGAGTTGCTGCAGCGCGAGGAAATGCGTATCGACCCGCCGACGTCCGATCACGTCGCCGCCGGGCGGCGGCAGCGTGACCTCACCACAGCGCGCCAGCATCGGACCGGCCAACAGAATCGAAGCCCGGACACGGGCGCACAAATCGGGGTCGAGATTGGCAGGATGCAAGTTGGCAGCACGAATTTCGAGCGCGTTGCGGTCCAGCCAGCGGGCTTCGGCACCAACCGACTGGATCAGTTCGACCAGAACCTCGATGTCGCGAATACGCGGCACATTGGTCAACGTCACCGTCTGATCCGTGAGCAACGCCGCCGCTACGATCGGAAGCGCCGCGTTCTTGTTGCCCGAGGGCTCGATAGTGCCTGACAGGCGATGGCCGCCCTCGACGATATATTGAATGCGCTCGTGCGGTTGGGCCTGCGCCATGCGGTGCTCTCCGGTGCCGGTGTTCCTGTCGTTTGCGCTAGCCCTAACAAATCCCGAGGCTCAGGCAAACCGACATTTACGTGTGTCGCGAGTATGGGTTCGGCCAGTGCGGGTCAGTCAGGGCGCCCAGCGCAGGAAATTGCCGATCAGACGCAACCCCGCGGCCTGGCTCTTTTCGGGGTGAAACTGGGTGCCGAGGATCGTGTCACGCCCGACAATCGCCGTCACTGGCCCGCCATAATCGACATGCGCCAGCAAATGCGCCGGATCGGCCACCTGAAAGCGGTAGGAATGCACGAAATACGCATGATCACCGGTCGCCAGCCCCGCCAGAACCGGATGCGGACGGTCGATCACCAGATCGTTCCATCCCATGTGCGGCACTTTCATCGCTGGATCCGAGGGGGTGATCCGCAGAATATCGCCCGCGACCCAATCCAGACCCGAGGTGGGCGCGTATTCGTGCCCGGTGGTGGCCAGCATCTGCATACCGACGCAAATCCCGAGGAACGGGCGGCCGCGTTCGATTACCGCCTCGTGCAGGGCTTCGGTCATGCCGGTCACCGCGTCGAGTTCGCGTTTGCAGGCCGGAAACGCACCATCGCCCGGCAGAACGATCCGGTCGGCGCGGAGCACATCCTCGGCGCGGGCACTGACAAGGATGTCACCGCCATCGACCTCGGCGGCCATGCGTTCGAAGGCCTTTTGTGCCGAGTGCAGATTGCCGGATTCGTAATCGACGAGGACGGTCAGCATAGCGGGTCTGGTCTCCGGTTCCCGACCCCGGGGGCGCTGCCCCCGGACCCCCGGGATATTTGCGGACAGATGATCGGGTCAGAGCGTGCCCTTGGTCGAGGGCACGGCATCGGCTTTGCGCGGGTCGATCTCGCAGGCGTCGCGCAGGGCGCGCGCGACGGCCTTGAAGGCGGCTTCGGCGATGTGGTGGCTGTTGACCCCATGCACCTGGTCCAGATGCAGGGTGATACCGCCATGTGTGCCGAGGGCCTGAAAGAACTCGCGCACCAGTTCGGTATCGAAAGTGCCGATCTTTTGCGTCGGCAGGGTGATGTTCCAGACCAGGAACGGGCGCCCCGACAGGTCCAGCGCGCAGCGCACCTGGGCGTCATCCATCGGCAAGGCGCATTCGCCATACCGCCGGATGCCGCGCTTGTCGCCCAACGCCTGGCTCAGCGCCTGGCCGATGGCAATGCCCGTGTCCTCGACGGTGTGGTGGTCGTCGATGTGCAGATCGCCCTCGGCCCGGATCGTCAGGTCGAACAGCGCGTGCCGGGCAAGTTGATCGAGCATGTGATCGAAGAACCCAACGCCGGTCTGGTTGTCGTAGCGGCCGGAGCCGTCAATCTCCAGCGTGACGGAAATTTCGGTTTCCGAGGTCTTGCGGGTAATCGTGGCGCTGCGCATGGCCAAGGCTCCGTCCTTCGTGCGGCGCCGGTATAGGCCCGGCGAGGTCGCTTGGCTAGCCCTCATACCCTTCGACGATCACCATGTCCGCCGCGGAAATCGGGTCGCGGATTGCCTTCGCGGCCTGGTATTCGGGCGAGGCATAACATTCGGTCGCTGCCTGAAGGCTGTCGAATTCGATAACCACGGTGCGCGGACGGCACGCTCCTTCCATCTGCTGCTGGGGCGCGCCCCGGACCAGAAACCGCGCGCCATATTTGGCAAAGGCGGCGGCGTTGGCCTCGCGATAGCGGGCGTAAACGTCGGGGTCGCTGACATCGACATGGGCGACCCAATAGGCTTTGGGCATGGTCTTCTCCTTGGTGACTTGCGCGAGCGTGACGCGCTTGTGCACCGGTGACAAGGCGAAAGCCGCCGGCGCGTGCGGTCCGTTCGTCAATCGCCAGTCGAACCGCGTCGGCCCTGACCGAACGGATCGGCGCGCCGTTGCCTTGGTCGCGCATGACCGGGGGAATTGCGTCCCGCTTTGCTGACCCGGCAGCGGTGCCCAATGGCATGCTCACCGGCCCGTCGTCACGGGAAAGGGCGGCTCGATCCGAGCCGCCCGTTCGCATGACAGGCCCCCGTCGTCAGGCGACGACGGGCTCGGCGTCCGCTTCGGCTTCGGCCTGGGCGGCGGCTTCCATGTCTGCCAGTTCATCATCCGACATGACGATCATCAGGCTCTGGGCGTTCTCATCGCCTTGATCAGAGGCATCATTCTGGTCGTCTTCCGGGTTGGTTTCCGAAAAACCGTCCTCGGTCTTGTAGAGAACCTTGACGACCGTGCCGTCCTTGTCCTCGAAGATCAGTTTCTTGATCTCGGTTTCGGTGTCGAACTCCATCCCTTGTTCGGCATAGTAGTCCGCGACGGCATCGACATAGCTTTGCGGATCGCTGGCGTCGGTGACATCGTCGGCCTGGATGCGGATGTAATCGTCGAAGGCGTCGTCGTCATCGTCGTTGTACTCCACGACCACGATGGCGCTATCGGCCGTCGAGGGGATCACGCCATCGGAAGGATCGCCGCCCGAGCCATCGTCGGGTTCGACGCCGCCCGTGCCACCCGTGCCGCCAGAGCCCGACGTGCCACC
>JAGRMK010000469.1:0-176 GCA_020441345.1 Paracoccaceae bacterium | reverse complement strand
CTCGCCGGCAAGCATGGCGTTATACCAATCTTCGAAGCTTTTCCCTTCTACACCGCCGTTGTGATAGGACTTGGTCGAACTCGCGCAGGCGTTCGTGCCACCGTTGCCCCTGGACCCGCCGCTGCCCCTGGTGCCGCCTTTTCCTTTGGATCCCCCGCTGCCCTTGCCGCCCTTGG
>JAGRMK010000468.1:1099-2969 GCA_020441345.1 Paracoccaceae bacterium | reverse complement strand
CATTGCCGGTATGGCGCAACAGGAAGGTGCCGACATCACGCACCAGGTCACGGTTTGAACACAGATTGACGTAGTAATAGCTGCCCATCCCGCAGCCCGCATAGACACCGATGTTGCCCTCGAACCGTTCGGGCATGGTGCCGGCGTTTTCCAGCGCCTCCCACGCGACCTCAAGGAACTGGCGGTGTTGTGGGTCCAGGATCGCGGCTTCCTTGGGTGAAAAGCCGAAGAAATCCGCGTCGAATCTTGCGAATCCGTCCAGCGGCGCGGCGAATGGGACATAGTTTTTCTGCCGGATCAGCGACGGGTCTTCCCCGGCGGCGATCAGATCATCGTCGGTCAGGCGGCGGATCGCGCGCAGACCGTTCCGCAAATTGTGCCAATAGTCACCGATAGACCCCGCACCCGGCAGATGCGCGGCCATGCCGACGATGGCAATATCGGTTTGCGCGGCGACTTCGGTGGCTTGGGTATGGGATTCAACTGACATCACGGACCTGAACTTCGGGATCAACAACAGTTCGACGAAACAATCACCCCAATGCGGCGCGAGTTGTGCGCAAATCGGGCCTAAAGGTGGCGCGTCTCATAGCAGGGTCCGCCGCGTGGTCGAGGGCCGGACAGGTCGTGTCCCTGGCACTGTGGCGCCCATGACCACGCCCGCGTGTGTTTGCCGCAATCGGCGCTTGCGGGCGTCCTCGTTGGTAACGCGCAGGGTTTCGGCATAGCCCAGCAGCGCCCCGGCGATGAGCCAGGTAAAGGGAATGAGCGTGGCGTTCGGCAGCAGATCGACCATGTTGACCGCCAGGATCAGCGTCAGCGTGCTGACCGCCACGGGAACCGGGGGTGCCTCGGGTTTTCGGGCCTGCCACCAGAGCGACAGGATCGGCAGCGCCAGCAGGCCAAACATCGCGATATATCCCAGCCAGCCATAATGGCCGATGGTGATTACCCACTGTCCATCGACGATGGATTGCGATTCGCCGGTCGCCGGATCGTAGACCATGAACCGGCCCCAGCCACCCCAGCCGAACAACGGCTTGTCTTCGACATGGGCGAGAATCCGGTCCTCGTTGGTGAACCGGTAATTCAACGATTCTGCCCGCTCTGCGCTGATCGATTCGACAGAGGCGACGAGCTGTTCGGTTGGCACCAGCCCCGAGCCCCGCAACAGCGGGTAGACCAGAACCAGCGTCACCAGCGCGGCGGCAAGCGCCAGATGAAGACGCGGCCGCAGGATCATCACGACTGGCACGAAAACCAGCGTAAAGACCAGCGCGCCCATGCTCTTGCAGATCACCACCAGCCCGATCATGAATCCCAGGATCAGCAGTTTCTTGCCGCCCTCGCCGCGCGTGGCCTCGCGCGCCAGCGCGGCGGCGGCCATCGCGCACATGAAGGCAAAGAAGGCCACCCAAAGCCCGTGCGGCATGAACACGAAAGGCCGGAACCCGCCGTTGCGCATCGCCTGGGCAAAGTCGTGCTGAAAGAAACCATAAAGGCGCGTGTGCAATTGCGGGCTGAAGCGCACCTCCCAGAGCATCGGCAGGGCATAGATCGCCCCGGCAATGACCAGCGCAACCAGGATTTCGCGGATCGCCTGCTCGGACCGCAACCCCTGCCGCGCCAGAAAGAACGGCAGCATCAGGAACACCTGCTGCGCCAGTGCCGAAACGGAATCGTAGATCCTGAGCCCCGGCAGGCCCCAAAGTTCCAGCGCGTTCGGGTCAACCAGGGTCATGGTGCCGAAGCGATCGATTCCGAACAGCACCGGGTCGAGATTGGTCAGAACCGTGATCGCCGGGCTGACGATGAACAGCACCAACAGGACGCGACCGACCCAGCCGGCCGGAATCAGGGTGGGCATCTT
>JAGRMK010000468.1:0-1022 GCA_020441345.1 Paracoccaceae bacterium | reverse complement strand
ATCGGCAGATCGATCGCGCTCAAC
Organism: Paracoccaceae bacterium; assembly: GCA_020441345.1. Classification (GTDB taxonomy): domain Bacteria; phylum Pseudomonadota; class Alphaproteobacteria; order Rhodobacterales; family Rhodobacteraceae; genus Pararhodobacter. Next base: position 998 of record JAGRMK010000468.1, on the reverse strand, counting down.
TGTGGCAGGGCCATGTAGGCGCCCAGGATCGACCAGATCAGCGCACGGTTCAGAGGCAGGACGCGAAACAGAAAGATCACCACCAGCGGCCAGCCCAGAAGAGCCAGCAGCGCAAAGGTATTGCCGATCTCGATCATGCGCGGGCGCCCATCGGGTGCGCGTGCGCGGGGTGCGCGGTCATCGTCGTCTTGCCTTTGCCTCTTGGTCGCGGGCCCGCTATTGGGGCGATTGTTGGACCGATGGCCAAAATTTTAACAAATTCTGACGGTATTGTCTGCCATGACACCGCGCAGCGTCGCGCGCAATTGCGGTCAGACTATGAGGTTTTTGTGGAGTTTTCCTTTCCACCCCATCGGATCAGTGTGAACATGCCCGATGCCGCCACGCTCTTGTCGGCGGTGCGCGAGCGGATGCGCGCCGGCGAAGGGTATGCCCTGGCGACGATCAACCTGGATCATCTGGTGAAACTGGCCCGCGACCCATCGTTTCGGGCGGTCTATGCCGCGCAGGATCTGGTCTGTGCCGATGGCAACCCGATTGTCTGGCTGTCAAAGCTGGCCCGCAAGCCCGTGTCGCTGGTGCCTGGCTCTGACATGGTGCTTCCGCTTGCCCATCAGGCGGCGCGCAATGGCATTCCGATTGCCTTGATGGGCTCTACCGACGCGACTCTGGCCGCCGCCGCCGAGACTCTGCGCGCCCAGGTGCAGGGGCTTCAGGTTGCGATTTGCATCGCGCCGCCGATGGGCTTTGATCCGACCGGGTCCGAGGCGCGGCGTATCCTTGAGGATCTGGCGGCCTCGGGCGCGAAGCTGACCTTCATCGCGCTGGGCGCGCCCAAGCAAGAGATCTTCGCCGCCTATGGAAGGGGGCTGGTGCCGGACATGGGCTTTGCCTCGATCGGGGCGGGGCTGGATTTCCTGTCGGGGCGGCAGACCCGTGCACCCCAATGGGTGCGCAAGATCCAGATGGAATGGGCCTGGCGGATGCTGTCGAACCCG
>JAGRMK010000467.1:1810-2798 GCA_020441345.1 Paracoccaceae bacterium | reverse complement strand
CGCGGTCGCGCCGATTGCCCAGGGGTCCATCAGCCCGGTGCCCAGCGTATAGGTCCAGTTGAACGCCCCCGCATGCAGCAGCCGGTCGTCGGGCGTCAGCCCATACCAGTCGCCCCACATCATCCGCCGCGCCCAGACCGCGCGATGCGCATGGACCACGGCGCGCGGCCGCCCCGAGGTGCCCGAAGTGAAGATCATGTAGCCCGGCCGTTCCGGGTCGCCCATCTGCCAGGCGCATTCGGGCAGGCCGCGCCATGCGCGCAACACCGGCGTGTCGATCACCGGCGCCGGGTGCGCGGGGCGCGCAATGCCCGGCTCGGCGACGATCAGCGTGGGATCGACCTGGGCGGCCATGGCGGTAATCTCGGGCGCGGTCAGCTGCGACGAGGTCGGCACCGGCACCAGACCGACCGCCAGCGCCCCCAGATAGGCCAGCGGGAAATCCACGGTGTTACCCAAACGCAAGAGAACCCGGTCGCCGGGGTTCAGGCCTGCGTCCAGAAACCCGGTGCCGATGCCGCGCACCGCGCGGGTCAAGGCGCCGTAGGACCACCGCTCTGCCCGCGTCACGCCCAGGATCTGCAAAGCGATCTTGTCAGGCGTCGTGGCACCCGCCGCCAGCACATAGGCCGCCATGTTGAAGGGTGCGGGGCAGGGCGCGAGGGGCGCGGATTCGATTAACGCGTGCATGAAATCCGGGGTATCCGCAGCGGGCGCCAAGAACAAGGGGGCGCGCAGCCCGCGGTGGCAAAGAGGGTGACGCCCTCGACAACGGTGCGGGAATGGCGCAAAACGCCGGCATCCTGCAACCGTGGCCTTGTTTCATGTCCGATTTGTCGAACCCCAGCATTATCCGCATCGCTCGCGACAGTGGCGAAGAGGCGCTGGCCACCCCGGTCGATCTGGCCGAACGGGTGCGCGCCCTGCGCAAGGAACGCGGCTGGACGCTGGAACAGGCGGCGCAGGCGGCGGGGCTTGCGCGTTCGAC
>JAGRMK010000467.1:0-1744 GCA_020441345.1 Paracoccaceae bacterium | reverse complement strand
TTGGGGATCAGCGTGCCGCAGCTGTTCACCCCGCCCAAGACCAGCGCCGCCGGGGGGCGCATGACCACCACCCGCCACGGCGAGGGCGAGGCGCATGTCACCACCACCTACGAGCACGAACTGCTGTCGGGCGGGTTGACACGCAAGTCCATGCTACCCTATCGCGCCCGGATCCGCGCGCGCAGCTTTGACGATTTCGACGGATGGGTGCGCCATGACGGCGAAGAATTCTTGTATGTGCTGACCGGGCAGATCCGGCTTTTCACCGAATTTTATGCGCCGATCGACATGAAACGCGGCGACAGCGCGTATTACGATGCCTCGATGGGGCACAACGTCATCAGCCTGAGCCCCGAGGATGCAACGATCCTGTGGGTCACATCGCTGGCGGGCTGATCCGGCGCCTTGCCCCGGTTCAAGTGCCCAACGGCGCATCCCGGGTTCGTCAGTGACTGAACCACCCGCGCACCACGTTCGCACCGCCCGAGATGTCGCGTCCGACGCCCTCGACGGTGTTGCACGCGGCAACGGTTGTCATGATCAGCGCCAGTGCAAGCCAACGGCCGTGTTTCATTCCTGATACCACCATACCTCGGGCAAAAAGCCGGTCCAGTCCCCATATATGGGCAAAGCGTCGGGGAAATGCAATCCATCGGCCACGGCAAGGCGGCTGACGGGGCTGTACCAGAAGGGAATCACGTAGCGCCCCGCCATCAGAACCCGATCGAGCGCGCGCACGGCGGCGGTGAACTCTGCGTGGCTGCGCGCCTCGACCATGGTTGCGATCAGCGCCTCTACCGCCGCCGAACTGACACCCGGCAGGTTTCGCGTTCCAGGCTGCGAGACGCCCGCCGCCCCCCAATACAGGGTCTGTTCGTTGCCGGGCGACAAGGACATCAGGCGCAAGAGATAGGTCATGTCGAAATCATAGGCATTCGTGCGCTCGACATATTGCGCGGCGTCGATAGTCGCGACCCGCGCCGCGATCCCCAGGGTTTCGAGGGCCTGAACATAGGTGTTGGCAATCGCCTGCTGTTCGGCCGAGCCCTGCTGCAAAAGGATCTCGAAGGCAAAGCGCGTGCCCTCGGTGTCACGCAGCACGCCGCTGTCATCGGCCTGCCACCCGGCCTCGTTCAGCAAGCGCGCGGCGGCGCGCAGGTTGCGGCGGTTGGCGCGTCCGTCGCTTTGTGGCAGGGCATAGCCCTGGAGCGCGCCGGGGGGCAGGTCGGCGGCAAACGGCAACAGCAGATCACGCACCGCGCCTTCGGCGGGGCCGGGGCGCATTCCCAGGTCCGAATTGCCGAAATAGGAGGTAATGCGAGGCTCGGCTCCCGCGTTGACGGTGGCGTTGATCTGCTCGAAATCGAAGGCCAGGATCAATGCCTCGCGCACCCGCCAGTCGGCGAACAGTGCACGGCGTGTGTTGAATGCGAAACCGCTCATCCCCGATGGGCGCCGATGCGGGATCTCCAGTCGGTGCACGCGCCCGTCGCCGAGCGCCGGAAAGTCGTAGCTGTCAGCCCAACGCGCGGCGTTGGGTTCGCGCCAGACGCTGACCAGCCCGGCCTTGAATGCCTCGAAGGCGACGGCGGTGTCGCCAAAAAACTCGTAGCGGATTTCATCGAGATTGTGCTGGCCGCGATAGAACGGCAGGTCTGCGGCCCACCAGTCAGGGTCGCGGCGAAAGGTGATCGAGCGGCCGGGATCGACCGCGGCAACGACATAGGGCCCCGAGCCGATCGGC
>JAGRMK010000466.1 GCA_020441345.1 Paracoccaceae bacterium | reverse complement strand
CTTGCATCTCGCCGCCGTAAGCAGCGTGCTCGGTCAGGTCATCGAACAGCGCCCGCAATTCGCGGCCGGCTTCTTCTTTCCATAACTCGCCGCTCTCGGCGCCGTTCGCCCCCGCCGCGATATGCTCGCCCAGCTGTAGGTGCGCCGCGATCCAGTCGGTCAGTGGGCGCGTGTCGGACCCGGCCAAAAGGTCGGTTGCCGCGACTAGCCAATCGGCCCAATCGCTGCGATCCGCTTTGCGCGCACCCCATAGGCGCAGCGTTTCGGCATCCGGGTAGGGCACCGCGTAGCGCCGCAGATGCAGTTCCAGATCCCGCAAATGCCGCAGATGCGGACCACGGTCCAGGGCGCTATGGGTGATCGGGTGCTTGAGCAGCGCAACCAGCGATTCCGCGGAAACCGTGCCGTTCAGCAGATCGGCGCACTGGCGCATGAACCGCCCCGGCGCGGACAAGGCCAAGGGCCGGCCTGCGGAATCGTCGGGGCGGAGGTGCCAGCGATCCAGCGCGGCGGTCACGCGCCGCGCAAGGGTGCGATCCGGCGTGATCAGAGCCGCTTTCTTACCCTCGACCACCGCTTGACGCAGGCAAAGCGCAATCGACAGCGCCTCTTGCCGCGGACCGTTCGCCTCAAGCAGACTGATGCGGCGCGTGGGCGCATCCAGCGGTCCCAGCCCCGGACCATCGCGCAGCCATTGGTCGGTGACGGGCGCGGGGCGCAGCGCCAGCGACACCAGCGCATTGCGCGCGGGGTCGGGAGGCGGCGCTTCGGTCCAGGGCTGAACCGTCGTGGCCTCGGTGCCAAGCGCATCCAGCAGACGGGCATAGCGATACTGCGGGTGATCTTCGTTGTGTAACGGGTCGTCGAACCCGTGCCACACGGCACCCGGCATGCTGTCGTCGAAGCCGGGCAGCACCAGCGCACCTTGCGGCAAGCGCGCAACGGCCTGCATCAGCAACGAGGCGGGACCGCGCGACCCGGTGGATCCCGCAACCAGGATCGGGTGCGTTGGCGGCGCGGTCTGCCATCGTGCCGTCAGGTCCAGGACCGACTGCCTGAGCCGCCCTTCTTCGCTGGACACCGGGCCCAGGAATTCGGAGATCAGGCGGATGAACCGAAGCGACCGCGTCCAGTGGTCGGAATGGTTGCTGACATCCAGCGTATCGAGCACCGATAGCGCGACGCCCTCACCCTGCATTTCGCCAAGCAGACGAAACAGACCATCCGCCAGCGAAAACGCGGCGCTTGTAGGGGCCAGATCCGGCTCTTGCTGCAACAGGGCGCGAATGGCCTGCGCCAGCGCCAGCCGCGTTCGCAGCGGGTTTTCTGAGGCCGCGCCCTCGGCCAGGTCGCCGATCAACCGGATGCTCGGCAGAAATCCGGGGCCTTGGGCAATCAGCGCCTCTCGCAGGCGGGTCTGCATGCGCGCGGTGTTCACGATAACCTCGACCTGCGCCATCGCATGCGGCGGCGCGTCAGCCATCCGCCTGCGCAATCCGCGTGCCAGTTCAACCGGGAAATCGGCGCCCGGCGCGATGCCAAAAAGGCGGGGGGTGTGCGCAGCTTCAAACATCGAGACAGGCCGCCAACCGTTCGGACCACAGCACGTTGTCAGACAAGAACTGCACCTCGCGCCCCTCATCAACTGGCACAAACCGCAATGTCAGAGCCTGTTTCGGCCGGTCCGGCCCCAGTTTCCCGGGCCATTCCACCAGACATAGCGCGGTTTCGAACGCCTCATCCAGACCCAGTTCGATCGCTTCGTCCGGGTGGCTCAGCCGGTAAAGATCGGCGTGCCAGATCTCGAAGCCGGGCGCGTCATAGGTCTGCACCAAAGTGAAGGTCGGTGAAGGCACGTCTTCGGCGACGAAGCACTGGATCAGCGCGCGCGCGAACTGCGTCTTCCCCGCACCGATCTGCCCCTCCAGCAACAGGCAATCGCCCGCCCGCAGATGCGGAGCAAGGGATTGCGCCAAACGGTCCGTGGCGTCCGGTGCGGGCAGAAAAAGCGGATCGTGAACCTGATTCATCGGCGCAGACTAGCGCCCGCCCGTGACACCCGCCAGAGGGGGTGCTTGAGATAGCGGCAGCGCACCGCCATATAGGGTCAAACACGGAAAAGGGTTTGCAATGGCGGAACAGAAATTTCCCGGTTGGCACGGAACAACCATTCTGGCGGTGCGGCGCGGCGGCGAAGTCGTGGTCGCGGGTGACGGGCAGGTCAGCCTTGGCCAGACGGTGATCAAGGGTTCTGCGCGCAAGGTGCGCCGCCTCGGGGCGCCGGGACGTGAGGTTGTCGCGGGCTTCGCCGGATCGACCGCCGACGCCTTTACCCTGCTCGAACGGCTGGAAAAGAAACTAGAGGCCTCGCCGGGCCAACTGGCGCGTGCCTGTGTCGATCTCGCGAAGGATTGGCGCATGGACAAATACCTGCGCAACCTCGAAGCCATGCTGATCGTCACCGACGGTGCCGACCTTCTGGTGATCACCGGCGCGGGCGACGTGTTGGAACCCGAACATGACATCGCCGCGATCGGCTCTGGCGGCAATTACGCGCTGGCGGCGGCACGCGGGTTGATGGATTCCGATCTGCCCGCCGAAGAGGTGGCCCGCAAGGCCATGGCCATCGCCGCCTCGATCTGCGTTTACACCAACGGCAACCTGACAGTGGAGACGATCCGCAAATGACCGACTTGACCCCCCGCGAGATCGTCTCGGAACTGGACCGGTTCATCATCGGGCAATCCGACGCCAAACGCGCCGTGGCCGTGGCGCTGCGCAACCGCTGGCGGCGCAAGCAACTGGACCCGGTGATGCAGGAAGAGGTCTATCCGAAGAACATC
>JAGRMK010000465.1 GCA_020441345.1 Paracoccaceae bacterium | reverse complement strand
TCGGCCTTGTCGAGGATGATCTTCAGGTAATCGGGCGTGCCCGCATAGGCGGTGCAGCCAATGTCGCGAGCCGCGCGGACCTGCAATTCGGTCTGCCCGGTGCCCGCCGGCAACACGGCGGCACCAACCGCGCGCGCACCGTTTTCAAACATCATCCCGGCCGGGACGAGGTGATAAGAAAAGCAGTTCTGCACGATGTCACCCCTGCCGATACCCGACGCATGCAGGAAACGGCCCATGCGCCACCAGTCCGGGCTGGTGCGGCCCGGCTCATAGATCGGGCCCGGCGACTGGAAGATGTGCTCGAATTCGGCGGCGCGCAGGGCCGCGTATCCGCCGAACGGGGATGCCGACGATTGCGCGGCAACCAGCGCGGATTTGCGCAACACCGGCAAACCGGCCAGATCGGCAATCGTGGTGATGTCCTGCGCCCGCACCTCGGCCAGCGCCTCCGCCATGCCCGCCGTGGCTTGCGCCCGGGCAATCTGCAACGGCAGATCGCGAGCCAGATCGGCGGCGCGTTGATCGGCCGAGCGCGTTTCCAACGGATCGAAATGCTTGCTCATGGTGTTACGGAAAACCGCTCCCTTCCGCCCGTCGGGGCGGTTCGTTACAATGGACAGTCGTAAAAGGTCAGGCTGAGCGGACTCAGGCCAACCAACGCTTGCGGCGGCGATAGCTGCGCACGTCGCGGAAACTCTTGCGGCCCTTGTCGGACATGCCCAGGTAGAATTCCTTCACGTCCGGGTTCTCGCGCAGGGCCTTTGCGCTGCCCTCCATCACGACACGTCCGTTTTCCAGAATGTAGCCGGTATGCGCAAAGCGCAGCGCGACGTTGGTGTTCTGTTCGGCCAGCAGAAAGGTCACGCCCTGCTCTTCGTTCAGGCGTTTCACGATGGTGAAAATCTGCTCAACCAGTTGCGGCGCCAGACCCATCGACGGTTCGTCCAGCAGGATCATCTCGGGGCGCGCCATCATCGCGCGGCCAATCGCAACCATCTGCTGTTCCCCGCCCGAGGTATAGCCCGCCTGGCTCTTGCGACGTTCCTTGAGGCGCGGGAAGTAATCATAGACCATCTCGAGATCGGCGGCGATCGCGGCACGCCCCTGGGTGCGGGTATACGACCCGGTCAACAGGTTTTCTTCGACGGTGAGATGTTCGAAACAATGGCGGCCTTCCATCACCTGAATCAGGCCATTCGATACCTGCTCGGCGGGGTTTTCGCCGGTAAGGCGCTGCCCGCGATAGGAAATCGACCCTTTGGTGATGTCGCCGCGTTCGGACCGCAACAGGCCCGAAATCGATTTGAGCGTTGTGGACTTGCCTGCGCCATTGCCGCCCAGCAAGGCGGTAATGCCCCCCTTGGGAACCGTCAGGCTGACCCCTTTCAGCACCAGGATCACGTGGTTGTAGATCACCTCGATGTTGTTGACCTCGAGGAGCGTCTCGGTCTGGGCGTCGGTATCAAACATGGGTCAAGGTCCGTCAGAATATGCGGTGGGGGTGGCAGGCGCGCCCGGGGGCGCACCTGCCGGTGTTCAGATCAGTTGCACTGGGGCGGGATGTTGTTTTCGGCGGCATAGGCAGCCGAATCTTCCATCGCCAGTTCGCCGATCAACTCGCGATCCGCGTCGATCCAGTCGGTGATCAGATTCCAGGTCTGCGTTTCGGCATCCCACTGCTGCAGCATCGCCGCACCAGAACCACCGTGGTTTTCGCACGACACGTTGAACGGCGCCGAGAAGTTCGGCAGACCCAGTTCGGTCAGACGCTCTTCGGTGATCGACAGGGCTTCCATGCCAGCGCGCATTTCGGCAGGGGTGATCTGGGCGTGACCGGCCAGTTCCTGCGCGGTGCGCGCCGCTTCGACAGCCAGCATCGCTGCGTACATGCCGCGCGAATAGACCGCCGAGCCGATCTGGTCGCCGGCACCGGCAGCCAGACCACGACCCACGACATATTCCTGAATGTCGTCATAGACCGGATAGTTGGTGCCGACACCGTGGAAGGTCAGAGCCGTGTAGCCATCGGCGCCTTCACCGACCGGCAGCACGTCATTTTCCGAACCCGACCACCAGATGCCGATGAAATGGTCGATCGGGAAGCGGATGTTCGCAGCTTCCTGAATAGCAAGCGCGGTCATCACGACCAAGCCCCACATC
>JAGRMK010000464.1 GCA_020441345.1 Paracoccaceae bacterium | reverse complement strand
ATGATCATGGTGTCGATCGGCACCTTCAGCTGGTCGAGCCTGGGCAACCTGCGCACGCATCCGCGCTCCAGTTCGGTGGTGATGATCGCCACCGTCGTCACCGTGGTTTATACGCACAACCTGGCGATCGGCGTGCTGGTCGGCGTGCTGCTGTCGGGGATTTTCTTTGCCGGCAAGATCGCGCAGCTGTTCCGCGTCACGTCGGACATCAGCGCCGACGGGCGGGTGCGCACCTATCGTATCCAGGGGCAACTGTTTTATGGCTCAGTCGAGGATTTCATGAAAGCCTTCGATTTCCGCGAGGCGCCCGAGCGGGTGATCATCGACGTGACCGGCGCGCATATCTGGGATATCTCGTCGGTGCAGGCGCTGGACATGGCGGTGCTGAAATTCCGCCGCGACGGTGCCGAGGTCGAGATCGTCGGCATGAACGAAGCGTCCGAGACCCTGGTGGACCGCTTGGCGGTGCATGACAAGCCGGGCGCGATGGACGATTTGATGGCGCATTGAAGGAGCCGACATGAGCAGCAAGATCATCGCCCTGATCGACGGATCGATCTATTCTCACAGCGTCTGCGACCACGCCGCCTGGATTGCCGAGCGCACCGGCTGGACCGTCGAGCTGCTGCACGTCCTGGGCCGCCGCGACAGCGCCGACAAAAGCGACCTGTCGGGCTCGATCGCACTGGGTGCGCGGTCTTCCCTCTTGGCCGACCTCGCCGAACTGGATGCCCAGCGCGCCAGGCTGGTTGCGCATCGCGGACGCGCGATCCTGGAAGACGCGCGCGCCATCCTGGACAAAGCTGGTGTCACCGATATCACCACCCGGCTGCGGCACGGCGACATCGTCGACACGATGGCGGAACAAGAAGCGGGCGCCGAAATGGTGCTGATCGGCAAGCGTGGCGAGGCGGCGGATTTCGCCAAGGGGCATCTGGGCTCGAACCTGGAGCGCATCGTGCGTGCCAGCCACAGGCCGGTGTTCGTGGCCTCGCGCGCGTTCAAACCGGTGCGCCGCGTGCTGGTGGCCTATGACGGTGGCGCCTCGGCGATGCGCGCGGTGGCTCATATCGCCCATTCGCCGCTCTATTCNNNGTGCATCTGGTGACCGTGGGCACCCCCTCTAACGATGTCAGAAAAGGCCTGCAAGACGCCGCCGCGATGCTGAAAGCGGCAGGGCTCGAGGCCACGTCAGGCACCGTCGACGGCCCGCCCGAAACCGCGCTCGGCACCTTGATCGACAGCGAAGGCTTTGATTTGCTGGTAATGGGCGCCTATGGCCACAGCCGCATCCGCAGTCTGATCATCGGCTCGACCACGACGGAAATGATCCGCTCATGCAAGGTGCCGGTGGTTCTTATCCGTTGACCCCAATCGCAAGGAAAGGCACGCCATGACGACCCCTCTCGTGATGATCGCCGGCGGCGGGATCGGTGGGCTGGCAACGGCCCTGACGCTGCACCAGATCGGCGTGCGCTGCGTGGTCTTCGAGGCGGTCCGCAGCCTCAAGCCGCTGGGCGTGGGCATCAACCTGCAACCCAACGCGGTGCGCGAGCTGTTCGACCTTGGGCTGGGCGAGGCGGCACTTGACCGGGTCGGGGTTCCGGCACGCGAATGGGCGCTGGTGGGGCAGAACGGCCAGGAGATCTACGCCGAACCCCGCGGGCTCGAGGCGGGCTATCGCTGGCCGCAATACGCGGTGCATCGCGGCCAGTTCCACATGCTGCTCTATCATACGCTCTGCGACCAGGTTGGCGCGCAATCGGTGCGGCTGGGGGCGCGCGTCACCGGCTATCGCAAGAACCCCGACGGCACGGTCACCGCGCTGATCGATCACGCCGACGGCACCACCTCCGAGGAAACCGGCGCGCTCCTGATCGGCGCCGACGGCATCCATTCGGCCCTGCGCGCCACGATGCACCCGGACCAGCCGCCGATCCACTGGGGCGGCGCGGTGATGTGGCGCGGCACCACACTTGCAAAACCGATCCGCACCGGCTCGTCCTTTGTCGGGCTGGGCACGAACCGGCAACGGATGGTGATCTATCCGATCTCGCACCCCGACCCCGACACCGGCCTCGCATTGATCAACTGGATTGCCGAAGTCACCTATGACGACCCGGCAACCCAGGCCAGAACCGGCTGGTTCCGCGAGGTGCCGACAAGCGATTTCGTGCATCACTTCGACGGCTGGACCTATGACTGGCTGGATGTCCCGGCGCTGCTGCGCGGCGCGGATATCGCCTATGAAAACCCGATGATCGACCGCGACCCGGTGGACACCTGGCGCGACGGCCCGGTCGCGCTGCTGGGCGACGCGGCGCATGCGATGTATCCGACCGGCTCGAACGGCGCCAGCCAGGCGATCATCGACGCCCGCACGCTGGGCGCCGCGATGGTGACTGAGGGCGTGACGCCGGCGGCGCTGGCGGCCTATGACGCTGCCCTGTGCGGCCCGGTCTCGAAACTGATCCTGCGCAACCGGGGGGCTGGGCCCTTTGGCTTGCTCAACCTGGTCGATGAACGCTGCGGTGGCGCATTCGACGAGATCGACACGGTAATCCCGCCCGAAGAACGCGCTGCCTTCATGGCCGGCTACAAGGCGGCGGCGGGCTTTGCCATCGACACCCTGAACGCCGCCGCCCCGACCATCGCGCCGGGCGCCCGCATCCGCCCCTGACCGCTGGCAAGACGCGCCCCTTCACCCCCATCATCTGTCCGAAAATATCCCGGGGGGCGCCGCAGGCGCGGGGGCAGAGCCCCCTCCTTGCGCGCGTCCTCGCACAGCGGCGCGCTCAGCCGCGGATCACCCCCGTCATCGGGGCAGCGTCAAGGCTGTCGGGGAACACGACCTCTTCGACATAGCCGGGATCGAGGCCCAGGTGCCCGATCAGCACCGCTTTGAACAGGCTCTCGCAGGGGTTCACCGCCGCCAGGTCGCGCCCCTCGAACAGCGCCGCCTGCGACAGGCCGGGCCAGTCCCCGGCGATCCGCCCGCCCAGCACCGCGCCACCCGCCAGCAGCGCCAGCCCACCGGTGCCGTGATCGGTGCCATGGCTGCCGTTTTCGGCCGCCGTGCGCCCGAATTCCGAGGCGATCATCACCACCGTGCGCCGCCACGCCGGCCCCAACCCCTCGCGCAGCGCCGCGATCCCCTCGGCGAGCGCGGCCAGCAACCGCTCCAGCCGCCAGTCCTGGCCGATATGCGTATCCCAACCCTGCATTTCCATCGCCGCGATCCGCGGCCCGGCGTCCTGGCGCAGCAGATCGGCGGCGACGCGGGCCGAGATCGCGAAGTCCTGGCGCGCCAGCGGCGCCGCGCGCATCTCGGTCATCTCGGGATTTGCCGACAGGCGCGCGTTCTCGAACGCCTCGGCAAAAACCGGATCGGTTTGATAAAGCGCGCCGATCCGGCCCAGGAAATCCGCGTCCACCTCGGGTAGTGGGGAATTGGCGTAGGTTTGCACCTCGGCCGCACCCTGCAAGATCAGGGGCACCGTCGGCCCCAGCGACAGCCCCAGTCGCCGGTCCCCATCGGTCAGTCCCTGGATCGCCCGGTTCAGCCAGCCGTCGCGCGCCCCGAAGGGGCGGCCGCTGCCGTTCTCCAGCATGTTCTGCCCGTCGAAATGCGATCGGTTGCGATAGCGCGTCGAGGCGGCGGGCACCAGCAGCAACTCTTGCGCCTCGAACAGCGGCATCAGCCCCGCCAATGACGGGTGCAGGCCGAAATAGCCATCAAGGCTGGCGACCTGACCGGCCTCCAGCGCCAGCCGCGGCCGCAGCGCGCGGTAGAGCGGGTCGGCAAAAGGGGCGAGCGCGTGCAACCCGTCCAGTCCGCCGCGCAAAAAGAGGAACACGAAGCGGTTGTCGCCGGGCACCGTGGCGAAGCCTGCCCGCGCACCGAGCAGCGAGGCCAGGGTCGCGCCAGAGACGCCTTGCAGGAACGCGCGGCGGTCGAGCATGGTCATCTCCTTTGAAATTCGGGGCTGGCGAGGATCATCGCCAGCGCGGCGTCCCCCGACGGCGCGCGGCGCACCCAGTCGTGGATGGCGTCGCCCGCCACCGGGCCGATGGTGTCGTCCAGAAACCGGGCGGGGATCAGGCTGGCGGGCAATTGCGCCGCGAATTGCCGGGTCCATTCGACGCGCCGCATCAACGCCTCGGGGGCGATCCAGTCGCGGGCACGGTCGCCCCAGCCCTGCGGGGATGGTGCGGAAAACGGGAACTGGCCCAGCAGGGTAAGCGGTTGAAAGATCTCTTGCCGCGCGGGCCGGATCCGCCCCGAGGCGCGATGCACGGCGATGACGAATTCATAGTGTGACTTGACCTTTGCCAGCGGGTCCGACCAGGCCTGATCGAGGGCAACCACTGCGCGCGAGACCTCGGCCAGGTCGCCGTCGCTATCGAGAAACACACGCGCGATGCGCGTGACGGCGGCCTCGGGCGGGTCGTCGGCGACGAAATGGCGGACCAGCTTTGTCGCGATGTGGCGCGCGGTCGCCGGGTGACGCGCCAGGTCGTCAAGCACCGCCAGCCCTTCGTCGGCGCCGTTCTCGGCATAGACGCGGCCCAGAATCGTCTTGGGGCCGGGATCATGCGCCTGCGGGCGAAATTCGAACCCGCCATGCACCGGACGCGCAGCCTCGGGGCCCCGCATCCCGCCGAACGCCCATCCGCTGAGCGCGCGTGCAAGGCTGATCACGTCCTCCTGCGCATACCCGCCATCTACCCCCAGCGTGTGCAATTCCAGGATCTCGCGCGCAAGATTTTCGTTCAGCGTCTGCGTCAGGCCCCGCCGCGCGCGGCGCTGTCCGGCCTCGGACCTCGGCCCAACGGATCCGATATTGTCGAGGTAGATCAACATGCACGGGTGGCGGATCACGGATTTCA
>JAGRMK010000029.1 GCA_020441345.1 Paracoccaceae bacterium | reverse complement strand
AAGTTGTAGTGCAGCAGGAAGTTCTGCTTGCTGGTTCCGGTCAGCGCGTCGATGAACTGCTCATCGTCGCCGGTGCCCAGCGTCGCGACACAGAGCGCCTGCGTTTCGCCACGGGTGAACAGAGCCGAGCCATGGGTGCGCGGCAGGACCGACGTTTCCGACACGATCGGGCGCACGGTCTTGGTGTCACGGCCGTCGATGCGGGGCTGACCGTTGATGATGCCGCCGCGCAGGATCGACGCTTCCAGCTTTTTCATCGCCGAGCCGAGGTTCGCATCGGACAGCTCGTCTTCGGACAGCTGCGCCATGATCGCGTCGCGGGCGGCCGAGATCGCGGTGACGCGTTCCTGCTTGTCGCGAATGCCGAACGCGGTGCGCATCTGGTCTTCGCCCAGAGTCTTCAGGCGGGCCAGCAGCGCCGAGTAATCCGGCGGCGTGAAGTCGAAGGGTTCCTTGGCACAATCCTCGGCAAAGTCGATGATCAGGTCAATCACCGGCTGGCAGGCGTCATGGGCGAATTTCACGGCGCCCAGCATCTCGGCTTCGGTCAGTTCATAGGCCTCGGATTCGACCATCATGACCGCATCCTTGGTGCCGGCGACAACCAGGTCGAGCCGCTGCTCGGGGTTCTCGCGCAGCTTGTGCATGTCGTCGCATTCGGGGTTCAGGACGTATTCGCCGTCCACGAAACCCACGCGCGCGGCGGCGATCGGACCCATGAACGGCACGCCCGAAATCGTCAGCGCGGCCGAGGCGGCGATCATTGCGACCATGTCGGGTTCGTTGACCAGATCGTGCGACAGCACGGTGCAGATCACCAGAACTTCGTTCTTGAAGCCTTCGACGAACAGCGGGCGGATCGGACGGNNTCAGGCGCGAGGTCAGCGTTTCTTTTTCGGACGGACGGGCTTCGCGCTTGAAGAAGCCACCGGGAACCTTGCCAGCCGCGTAATAGCGTTCCTGGTAATGCACGGTGAGCGGAAAGAAATCCTGCCCCGGCTTGGGGGCGCGGGCGTAGGTCACGTTGGCCATGACCGAGGTTTCGCCCAGAGTGGCGATGACCGAGCCATCAGCCTGACGGGCCACACGCCCGGTTTCCAGTGAAAGCGTCTCTTGGCCCCACTGGATCGATTTTTTCGTGATGTTGAACATTCAGCGTTTCCTGTAAGGGAGCACTCCCGGCCTTCCGGGTCTCCCGTTCTGTATGGCGGCCCCATTGCCGCCGACCCCATTATCTTGCTTCGAACGCCGGGGTCCGGGCGTCGCGTCTCAGATGGAGGGGCCATACAGGAAAAACGCCGCCATGGGAAGGGGAGGGTTCCGGGGGCGCGACTGGCGAAAACCGGGCGTGATGTGGCCGTGCTCTGCCGATTGACGTGCATCATGTCGCCCCCGCCAACCGCCCGCTACGCTGGAACCGAGGTCGAAAAAGGCAGGAGACCGCATGGCCACTCAACGCTTTCTCATCACCGGCGGGGCCGGGTTTCTGGGGATCAACCTGATCCGGCATCTGCTGGCGCGGGGGCATGCGGTGCGCAGCTATGATATCGCGCCCTTTCCTTACCCGGAGGCGCCGCAGATCGATGTCTTGACCGGCGATATCCGAGACCTGGCGCTGCATGACCGGGCTTTTGACGGGGTTGACGTGGTTGTGCACTGCGCCGCCGCGCTGCCCCTCGCGGACCCGGCAGAGATCCATTCGACCAATGTCGATGGCACGCGGCTGATACTGGAGGCGGCGCTGGCGCGCGGGGTGGAGCGGGTCGTGCATATCTCCAGCACGGCGGTTTACGGTATCCCCGATCATCACCCGCTGATCGAATCCGATCCGATGCAGGGCGTCGGACCCTATGGAATGTCAAAGGTGCAGGCCGAAGAGATCTGCACCCGGTTTCGTGACAAGGGTCTGATCCTGCCGGTCCTGCGGCCGAAAAGCTTTGTCGGCCCGGAACGGTTGGGGGCTTTCGAATTGCTCTATGATTTCGCATTCACCGGGCATCATTTTCCGGTGCTGGGCGCTGGTCACAACCTGTATCAATTGCTTGATGTGGCCGATCTGTGCGATGCCATCGACCTTGCTGCAAGCGCAGAGGCCGGGCGCGCAAACGCGACGTATAATGTGGGCGCGGCCCGGTTCGGCACGATGCGCGAAAGCTTCCAGTCGGTGCTGGACCGCGCGGGGCATGGCAAACATGTGATCGGCTTTCCGGCGGCTCCGGCGATCTGGACCCTGCGCGCGCTGGAGGCGGTGCATCTGTCGCCGCTCTACAAATGGATCTACGAGACCGCCGCAAAGGACAGTTTCGTCAGCATCGACCGGCTCACCGATGACCTGGGGTTCACGCCGCGCTACTCTAACACCGAGGCCTTGGTGCGCAATTACGAATGGTATGTCGAAAACCGCGACCGGATCGCCGCGCAATCCGGTGTCACACATCGGGTGCCGTGGAAACGCGGCGCGCTGGGGTTGCTCAAGCTTGTCATCTGAGGCGCAGGCCCGGCGCACCGGTCCTGGCGGGTCCGGTGGCGTCAGATCACGCCAAACGCGTGCATGGCCTCGGCGACGCGGATGAAACCGGCGATATTGGCGCCCATCACATAATCACCGGGCACGCCGTATTCCTCGGCGGTTTCGGCGCAGTGGTCGTGGATGTTGTGCATGATCTGCGCCAGCCGGGTTTCGGTCTTTTCAAAACTCCAGCTATCACGCGAGGCGTTTTGCTGCATTTCCAGCGCCGAGGTCGCAACCCCGCCCGCGTTCGCGGCCTTGCTGGGCGCGAACAGGATATCGGCGGACTGGAACGCATCGATTGCCTCGGGAGTCGAAGGCATGTTCGCCCCTTCACCGACCGCGATCACCCCGTTCTTGATCAAGGTGACAGCATCCTTGCCGCTCAACTCGTTCTGCGTCGCCGAGGGCATCGCGACATCGCAGGGCACATCCCAGATCGAGCCCCCTGTGATGAACCGCGCCCCTTTGCCCCTGAGATTGGCGTATTCGGAAATCCGCTGGCGGCGGACCTCCTTGATCTCTTTCAGCAGCGCCAGGTCGATGCCGTTTTCGTCGACCACATAGCCGCTGGAATCCGAACAGGCGACGACGGCACCGCCGAAGGACAGGATCTTTTCAATCGTATAGATCGCCACATTGCCCGATCCAGACACGACGCAGTGCATGCCCTCGAAATCGCGGCCTCTGGTTTGCAGCATGCGCTGCACGAAATAGGTTGCGCCGTATCCCGTCGCCTCGGTCCGGGCGCGCAAGCCGCCATACAGCAGTCCCTTGCCGGTCAGCGCGCCGGCCTCATACCGGTTGGTCAGCCGTTTGTATTGACCGAACAGGAATCCGATCTCGCGGGCGCCAACGCCGATGTCACCCGCGGGCACATCGGTATAGACCCCGATGTGGCGGGCCATTTCTGTCATGAACGACTGGCAAAAGCGCATGACCTCGGCGTCCGAGCGGCCCTTGGGGTTGAAATCGGCGCCACCCTTGCCGCCGCCGATCGGCAGACCGGTCAACGCGTTCTTGAAGGTCTGCTCAAAGCCCAGGAACTTGACGATTCCGATATTCACCGACGGGTGAAACCGCATGCCCCCCTTGTAGGGGCCCAATGCCGAGTTGAACTGCACGCGAAAGCCGCGGTTGACCTGAACCCGCCCTTGGTCATCGACCCATGGCACCCGGAAAATGATCTGGCGCTCCGGCTCGCAAATACGCTCGATCAACGCGTCGTCGGCATATTGCGGGTTCTTGGCAATCACCCGTCCGAGGCTTTCAAGAACTTCGCGAACGGCCTGATGGAATTCGGGTTCACCGGCGTTGCGACGGATCACGGCATCAAGGGTCGGCTCAAGCTTTTCGTCGAGTTTTGTCATCATCGGGGCTCCTGCACGGCGTGTCGGATC
>JAGRMK010000463.1 GCA_020441345.1 Paracoccaceae bacterium | reverse complement strand
GACAAGGACATCTTCACCGTCGCCAGGCACCTGGGCTTTGACATGAAGATCTGACGGCGGCGCGCTTGGCCGGCTGCGGACAGGGGGCTCTGCCCCCCATCGGGCCACAGGCCCGCCCCCCGGAGTATTTCAGGCAAGATGAAGGGCGCGCGGGGTCAGCGCCCTTTTTCTTGGCCGCCGTTCAGGGGGATCAGCGCAGCCTGGGTGGGCCGCTGGTTGTGCTGTCGACCAGCCCCGAGCGCAAGGCGCGCCCGATGCGATGCGCCAGTGCCGACCAGGCGGCGGCGGTTTCGGGCGGCAGGTTGCGGCGCAGCACCATGTCGAAGAGACCGAGCCAGGGTTCGAACATGCCCGGATGCACGTTTCCGGCCGCCGCATGCGCCGCCATCGGATTGCCGTCATAGCTGCGTTCGAACAGGATCGCGTTACGCCAGAAGCGCGCGATCTTGGCCTCGTGCGCGGGCCAGTCGGTGACATGCGCGGCGAACACCGGCCCAAGGCCGGGGTGCTCGCGGATGAACGCATAGAAATCCGCGACGACGATGTCGATCTGGTCGGCGGTGATGGGAAAGCGCGGCTCTATCATACGCCAGAGGTGGCGCGGATCCACGCGAAAAGCAAGAGGGTGCGGTGTCGCGTATCAGTCCAGCGCGTGCAGACGCAAGACCTCGATAGGCACCACGTCGAGCGTGCGCTGATGGGTCGCCGCAAGGCGGATGCGCGGGGCCGCGCCCTCGTCATGGGCTTGCAGGAAGCGATCGGCGCAAAGGCACCACTGGTCGCCGGGTTTCAGCCCGGCAAAGCCGAATTCGCGGCGCGGCGTGCTCAGGTCGTTGCCGAGGTATTTCGACAGCGCGAGGAATTCCGCGGTCATCACCGCGCAAACCGTGTGCATTCCCCGGTCCGCGGGGCCCGTATCGCAACAGCCATTGCGGAAGAACCCGGTCAGGGGATCGCGGGAACATGGCTCGAGCGCCCCGCCCAGGACATTGACGGAGGCGGCGCGCATCGCGGCGGGGGGCTGGGCGGGCATGGGAACCTCAGATTGGGGGGATGGGGGCGTGGTTACAGCGCCTTGTGGCTGCCGTCACAGAGCGGTGCCTTGGCCGAGTGCTTGCAGCCGCAAAAGAACACACGTGTGGTTTCCGGGGTTTCAAAGCGGACCGGTGACAGGCCGGTGCCCTTGTGCGACCCGTCGCAGAACGGCTGGTTCTGCGACCGACCGCAGGCGCACCAGAAATAGGCTTTGCCGCCCTCGATCACGGTCGGGAAGGGGGCCTTTTGGGCGATGATCGGTGTTTCGGTCATGAATCACTCCGTTGTGGCGGGGGCGGGCGTGGTGCGATCCGCCAGCCGGGCAATGGCGCGGAACATGGCGATATTGGTATCCAGCGCCCCCTCGGTGCGGAATGCCCGGTCGGCGCTGTTGACCGCGATCACGACATCACGGTCGCGGTCGATCCAGATGAACTGGCCATAGACACCTCGCGCGTACACCTCGCCAGGGGCGGCATCGTCTGGTAGCCACCACTGATAGCCATAGCCGACATCGCCCGGTGCGCTGCGGGCCGTCGATTCGGCGATCCAGTCGGCTGAAACGATCTGCCGCCCTTGCCAGGTGCCGCCCTGAGCAACCAGTTGCCCGATCCGCGCATAATCCCGCGTCGTCAGGTTCAACCCGCCCAGAACGAATGCCACGCCTTCGCCATCGGTGACGTAATAGGGATCGCGTTCCAGCCCCAGCGGCTGAAACAGGCGTTCTGACACCAGGTCAGGGATCGAGCGCCCGGTGGCGCCGCGGATCACCATGCTCAAGACATGGGTATCGATCGAGACATAGTGCCATTCCGTGCCCGGCGGTGCGCGGCGTCCGCTTTGCCCGGCGCTGAACCCGTCCATCGACCCGCCCAGCGCCAGCACCCGGCCCATACGGTTGATATCAGACCAGAAGTCGAAATAATCCTCGTTGAAGGCCACGCCAGAGGACATCTGCAACACAT
>JAGRMK010000462.1 GCA_020441345.1 Paracoccaceae bacterium | reverse complement strand
CGTCGGGCAGCATGAGGTCGAGCAGGATCAGGTCATACGACGCGCTGCGCACCGCGTCGCCCGCCGTATCGAGGCGCGTCGCCCAGTCCACCGACTGACCATCGGCGGCGA
The DNA here is from genome assembly GCA_020441345.1 of Paracoccaceae bacterium. Taxonomy (GTDB): domain Bacteria; phylum Pseudomonadota; class Alphaproteobacteria; order Rhodobacterales; family Rhodobacteraceae; genus Pararhodobacter. Next base: position 1,990 of record JAGRMK010000462.1, on the reverse strand, counting down.
TCTGGTCGCGCACGGCGGCGCCCAGAACCGTGTCATCCTCGATCAGCAGAATGCGCATGGGTGTTTTCCGTTCCGTTTCGTTAGACCCATCATGATCTGACCGGCTTACGCGAAGCTGACGCCGTCCGGTTTCGGCCTTCAGGCTCTTGTCAGCTTCACCGCGCATGACAGGCAGCAAGATGGACGCAACTTGGAGTTTGCCCCATGAAGAAGACAGTGACAATTCTAGGCTTTCTCGCGCTTTTTTCGGCTGGCACGGCGTCTGCCGAAGACGATTGCTTTGTGCCGATGGCCGATTGGCAACCGCGCGAGGCCGTGGCCCGGCTGGCCGCGGAAAACGGCTGGACCGTGCGTCGGATAAAAATTGACGACGGTTGTTATGAAATCGATGGCCAGGACGCAGAGGGACGCGAGATCGAAGTGACCGTCCATCCGGCCACGCTTCAGGTGATCGGGTTCGAATACGAGACCGACGACGACCGGCGCGGCCGATACCGCGACCGGAACCGTGGGAACAACGACGGCCAGGATGACTCGGGTGACAGCCATGACTGAGGCAGCCACGCCAGGCCCGAACGCAAGCACAATCCACACGATCCGGGTCTGGGATCCTTTGGTCCGGGTGTTCCATTGGGGCCTTGTCGCCGCCTTCTCGCTCGCGTGGCTTACCGCGGATGAGGTGCAGCCCGTCCACGAACTGGCGGGATACACCGTCGCGGGTCTTGTGGCGTTCCGGGTGGTCTGGGGGCTGGTGGGTGGACGCTATGCGCGTTTTGCCCGGTTCCTCGCCAGCCCGCGCCGGACGCTTGCTTATCTTGGCGACATGCGCAGAGGCACCGAACGGCGTTACATTGGCCACAACCCCGCAGGTGCCGCGATGATCGTGGCGCTGCTCGTGACCCTGTCGGGAACGGCGCTGACTGGCTGGTTGATGGACGAACCCGCCCGCCTCGCGATGGCCTCGGACCTGCCGCGAGTCGTGGCACCCGCCTGGGCCGACGACGACGGCGACGGGGACGACGGGGACGAGGACGGCCACGCGCCCGCAGAACACAGCGAGGCGGATGGCCTGTTGAAAGAGGTTCACGAAACGCTGGCGACGCTGATGCTGGTTCTTGCCGCATTGCATGTCGGGGGCGTGGTTCTGGCTTCGGTCCGGCACCATGAGAACCTCGCGCGGGCGATGGTCACCGGCGAAAAGCGCGCTCCCGGCCCCGACGATATCGCCTGAGGGCCTGCAATCCCAAGACCGATCGTTCCCTTCGGTCCCCACTGGCCCCGCCCGTTCGGCGGGGCCTTTTTTCATTCTGACGGCAAGCTGACGCGAGACTCGCCGCGCCGTCAGGAAAGGCTCAGGTCGCCCCCCCAGATTGCACATAGCAGACAAAAAGGAGACCCTGCCATGAAAACGACCCTGACCGCATTGACCGTCTTTGTCCTTGTTCCGCTCGGTGCCGCCGTCGCGGATGAAGAGTGCAACGTGCCGCGCGATCAATGGCAACCGCGCGAGGCCGTGATGCAGATGGCCGAGCAGAACGGCTGGACCGTGCGCGACTTCGAAATCGACGACGGGTGCTACGAAATCGAGGTTCGCGACGCCGCCGGGCGAGAAATCGACGTGAAACTCGACCCCGCGACGCTCCGGGTGGTCGACATGGACCACGAGGACGATGACGACCGCCGGGGTGCGTCCGATCCCGCGCCCGCCGGAACGGTCGCACCACCGCAGAACGGGCTCTTTGGCAGCGGCACGCCGCCACGGGTTCAGTTGAACTGAGCCACCCCGCGATACCCCGTCACACAAGGATCCCTTCCATGAAATCACTTCTTGCTTCGCTTGCGCTCACCACGGCGCTCACGCTTCCCGGCCTCGCCCTGGCCCGGCCTGTCACCCTGACCACGACCCTTGCCTCTTACGGCGGCGATGGTGCCTATCTGGCGCTTTATGTCACCGATGCCTCGGGTGCCTATGTCGGCAGCCTCTGGATGG
>JAGRMK010000461.1 GCA_020441345.1 Paracoccaceae bacterium | reverse complement strand
GTCAGCGGCACCGTCGCCAGCCACAAGGCCCCCATCAGCAGCGAGAACAGCAGCACCGATGCAGGCGTGATCGGCATCAGAATGAACGCCCCCGCGACCAGCGTGCGCGCCAGATAGATCCCCGCCAGCAGGTATTTCTTGCTCCAGCGGTTGCCGGCCCAGGCGGCGGCAATCGTGCCGACGATATTCGCCAGCCCGATCATCGAAATTGCCACCGCCCCCAGCGCCGAGGTGGTGGTGATCCCTAGCGAGGCCAGCATCCCGCCCGGCGCAATCGCGCCGCACATCTCTGTCACCATCGCCGGAAAATGCGCGGTGATGAAACCAAGCTGATACCCGCAAGAGAAAAAGCCAAGGAAGATCAGCGTGAAAGACGGGTCTTTGACGGCCTGAAGCAGGGCCTTGCCCATGGATTGTTCCAGCTCGGCGCGGGTTGCGACCTGTGGCGAGCGCATCATCGGCAACACCATCAGGACCGCCAGGATCGCCGCGGCAAAGATCAGGAACACGGTTTGCCAGGGGAAATGGCCCAGCAAGAGCTCGGCAATCGGGGCGCCGAACACCTGGCCGGCCGACCCGGCGGCGGTGGCGATCCCCAGCGCAAGGCTTCGGTTCTCATTCGAGGCCGCGCGCCCGACAACCGCCAGGATCACCCCGAACCCGGTGCCCGCGATGCCAAAGCCGACCAGGATTTCCAGCATCTGATGCGCGCCGGGCGTTACCGCAAAGGATGACAACACCAGACCCGCCGCATAGAACAGCGCCCCGGCAATGATCGCGCGCCGGTCGCCGAATTTCTCGGCCAGCGCACCAAAGATTGGCTGGCCAAAGCCCCAGGCCAGGTTCTGAATGGCAATCGCCAGCGAAAATTCCGCGCGGGGCCAGCCGAATTCCGAGGCAATCGGGATCTGGAACACGCCAAACGAGGCGCGGATCGCGAAGCCGACCAGGATGACCAGGCATCCGCCGATCAGAACGGGGGTGAACAGGGGGGCTTTGTGCGGCATGGTGTTTCGACCTGAGGAACCGGGCATGACAACACCGCCCGGACCGACCGGGCGGTGCGTTCTGCTTAACGAGTTCAGTTTCGCGCGCGCGTCAAGCGCGATTCAACGCGCCTGGGCGTGATATTCGGGGTTTGGCTGCATGCCGATGGCAGAGGCGACGCGGTTGGACATGCTGTAGAAGCCGACGACGGCGGCGATATCGAAGATGTCGCGGTCGCTGAACCCGGCATCGCGCAGCGCCTGACGATCGGCTTCGACCACTTCGGAACTGGTCTTGGTGACTTTTTCGGCAAAGGTCAGCATCGCGGTTTGGCGGGCATCGAGCGACGCCATGCGCCAGTTCATCACCATCGCCTCTCCCAGTGCCGGGTTGCCGGACAGCTCGCGCACCGCCGCGCCATGCGCAACCTGGCAATACCAGCACCGGTTGACCGACGAGACGACCACGGCGACCATCTCGCGCTCAAGCTTGGTCAGACCCGACGCGCCAAGCATCAGCTCGTTATACATCGCCGTGAAGGCGTTCAGCTTGTCGATATCGAAGGTATAGGCCCGGATGACATTGGGAACGAGGCCCAGCTTGTCCTGACACAGGTTCAGGTATTTCTGTGTTGCCTCAGGCAGCGGATCGACGGGTGGCAGGTTCAGGGCGGTGATCTGGGTCATGTCGATGTCTCCCGATAATGATAGCTGTCAACCTCAACCATGCCGAGAGCA
>JAGRMK010000460.1:2616-4827 GCA_020441345.1 Paracoccaceae bacterium | reverse complement strand
GTCAGCACGACCCAGTCAACGGTCACGGCACCGGATTCGTCAGCAGCGAAGGTCTTGATCAGCGATTTCATGTGCATGGTTCTCTCCAGGTTAAATGCACTCAACGACATCCGGTCTCGGCGGGCTGGCGGTTGAAGGGTTTTGAACCAGCCACGCCGTCCGGATGCCTAGTGTTTTCGCCTGCGCCCATGGCGGCAATGCGGCGGTGGACCGGCCAATCAGGGCGGTTGCGCGGTCTTTGCGGGGGATGTTTGGGGCATTGTTTCGCAATTGCGCCCAAACAGCCGGATTGTTTCCAGATCGCTTCGGCGCAGCGGTTTTCAGTCCGGGAGCGTCGGGATTTGCGCGCGGCGCGATTCTCTGGCACTCTGTGGCAAAGACCCAGAACGGGACATAGCGGGGCCATGCCGAGCAGCACGCCCACCCTCAACACGATCCGCACCCTGGCCTTTCTGGCCGGAACGATGGCGGCTGTGCCCGGACATGCCGAGGATTTCACTTTTCGCCGCATCGGTGTCGCGCCGCAGACCGGGGGCGCGCGGATCACCGTGCAGATCGACCCCGCCGAGCAAGCGCGCCGCATCGCGCCGCCGGCTCTGGTGGCGGTGCCGCTGCCCGATCCCGAACGCACCGCCTCTCTCTTGCCTGGCGCGGACACTTCGGGCCCCGATAGTGCCCGATTCGGGTGGTTCTGGACCCGCGTGCAACCCGGCCTGGGGCAAAGTGAAGGCAGGTTTCTGGCCGCGATCGAGGCCCTGCGCGATGCTCCGGAAGGCGCCCGCGTGCCCGAACCCAGTGTGCAGCATCTGCAAGATATCGCCACCGCGCAGGGCGCGCGCATCCTGGGGGCGACCATCGGTACCAGAGTATCGCCAGCGCTGGCGCTGGCGGTGATCGCGGTCGAATCGTCGGGGCGTGCAACCGCAATCAGTCACGCCGGGGCGCAGGGGCTGATGCAATTGATCCCCGCGACCGCCGAACGCTTTGGTGTCAGCGATGCCAGCGATCCGACGCAGAACATTCGCGGCGGCGTAGCCTATCTCGACTGGCTGTTAAGCGAATTCGACCAGGACATCGTGCTTGCGCTGGCGGGGTATAACGCGGGCGAAGGGGCGGTGCGGCGCGCGGGCGGGGTGCCACCCTATGCCGAGACCCGTGACTATGTGCCCCGTGTGCTGGCTGCCTGGACCATCGCGCGCGGTCTATGCGCCACGCCACCCGAATTGCCCAGCGATGGATGCGTGTTCGCGATCCGGGCGGTTGGCGGGGCGGCGCGCAACGGCTAGAACAGCGCGTCTATGGCCTCGGTCGGGCGACCGATCACGGCCTTGGCACCCCTGCGGATCACCGGGCGTTCGATCAGCGCAGGGTCGGCGACGAGCGCGGCAATGATCTTATCCTCGGAGGCGTCGCGCAACGAGGCTCCTTCCTTGCGCAACAGATCCGCCGCTGGCCGACCCAGCGCCGCCAGCATCGCGCGCAGGTCGTCGGCGCTGGGCGCATCCTTCAGATACAGACGCACTTCGGGGGTGATGCCGCGTTCCTGTAGCCAGGCGAGCGCGGCGCGCGATTTCGAGCAGCGCGGATTGTGCCACAGGGTTACGGTGTCGGTCATTACAGCCAGTCCTCTCGTCCAGTGCCCATGGCCTCGGAAACATGCGCGAACCCGTCACGCGCCAGCAGCGCGTCGAGCCCTCGCGCGATTTCACCCGCCAGCGAGAAACCGCGATAGATCAACGCCGAATACAGCTGCACGGCGCTCGCCCCGGCGCGGATCTTGGCATAGGCTGTTTCGGCGCTGTCGATCCCGCCAACCCCGATCAACGGTATGCGTCCCGCAGTCTGCTGCGACAGCTGAGCAAGAACCCGGGTGGATTTTTCGAACAAGGGCTTGCCCGAAAGCCCGCCCGCCTGGCTGGCATGGGCACTTTTCAAACCTTCGCGGCTCAACGTTGTGTTCGTGGCGATGATCGCGTCCACTCCGGCGGCCAGCGCGACTTCGGAAATGTCAGACAGTTCATCGCCGCTCAGGTCGGGCGCGATCTTCAGGAACACGGGCACCCGCGCGGACAGCGAGTCGCGTGCCTCCATGACCCCGGCCAGCAGCCCGCGCAGGGCCGCCGGCCCTTGCAGATCGCGCAGCTTCTCGGTGTTGGGGGACGAGACATTGACCGTCGCGAAGTCCAGATGCGCCCCACAGACCCGCAGCAC
>JAGRMK010000460.1:0-2552 GCA_020441345.1 Paracoccaceae bacterium | reverse complement strand
ACGGCCCCTGCCGGGCGCTTTGCCAGTCGCTCCGCGACGGCCTGCGCGCCCTCGTTGTTGAACCCGAAGCGGTTGATCACCGCCTGATCCTCGGCCAGGCGGAACAGGCGCGGGCGCGGGTTGCCCGGCTGCGGCCGCGGGGTGGCGGCGCCGACCTCGAGAAACCCGAACCCGGCGCGGGACAGAGCCGGCAAGGCCACGGCGTTCTTGTCGAACCCGGCCGCCAGCCCGACCGGGTTCGGCAGGTCCAGCCCGGCAATCGTCGTGCGCAGTCGCGGCGAGGTGAACACCCCCAGCGGCGGCACCAGACCCGCGCGCAGTGCCAGCAGCGCCAGATGATGCGCTCGTTCGGGGTCGAGGCGATGCAGCGCCAGAAGGCCCAGGCGTTCGATCATCAGATTACACCTTCGGGAAAGATATGACCCGCTGCGCCCAACGGCAGAGACTTGTCCCAGACGACATCGGCGGCGATCATCGGGCGATAGAGATGCGGAAACAGCGCCCCGCCGCGCGAGGGCTCCCATCTCAGATCGGCGCCCAGGGCGCCGGTTTCGACAGCAACCAGCACCAGATTGCTCTGCCCAGCGAAATGCTTCGCGGCGGTTTCCGCGACCTGCGATGCGGTCGACAGGTGAATGTAGCCGTCGATCAGGTCGATCGGCGCGCCCAGGGTGCGGCCCGCGGCGACAAACTCGTCCCATTCCGGGCGGCGAAAGATCTTGTAAACCAGCATGCTCTGCTCATGCCCAAAGCCGGCGACCGGGTCAATGCCTGGCGTGCCCGGTGCGGGGTGGCGAGACCTCGCCGGTTCTGGCGGATAATGCCGCCCGTGCGGTGCCCGGCGCGAAGCTCTCTTTGACTTGGCGGTCAAAGCCGCGCAACCTGCGGCATCAGGAAGCAACACACAGGGGATTCGATGATGTCCTTAACTCTCACACTGCGCGGGGTGCTGGGCTCGGCGGCCTTCATGGCATTGGGCGCGCTGCCCGGTCTGGCCGACACGCAACTGCATATCCTGCACTTCAACGACTTCCACAGCCGGATCGAGCCGATCAACCGGTTCAACTCGACCTGTTCGGCCGAGGACGACGCTCAGGGCAATTGCTTTGGCGGCGCGGCGCGGCTGTTCACCCTGATCAACCAGATGCGCGACGCAATCACCGCCGAGGGCGATCCGGTGCTGGTGCTCAGCGCGGGGGACAGTTCGCAGGGCTCGCTGTTCTTCACCACCTATGGCGGGGCCGCCGAGGCCGAGTTGAACAACCTCATCGGCCTGGACGCGATGGCCGTCGGCAACCACGAATTCGACAACGGGCCCGAAGGGTTGCTGGTTTTCACCCAGAGCGCGGAATACCCGATCGTGGCCGCGAACCTCGATGTCTCGGGCAACACCATGCTGGCCGGGCAGGTCGTGCCCTATGCGATCCTGACGGCGGGGGATCTGCGGGTCGGGATCGTCGGCGCGATTACCAATGACACGCCCGAGATTGCTTCGCCCGGGCCGACCATCGTGGTCAATGATGCCCTGGAATCGGTGCGCGCCTCGGTCGCGGAATTGCAGGCCATGGGCATCACCACGATCATCGCGCTGACTCATGTCGGCTACGTGCCCGAACAGGAAATGGCGGCGCAGATCCCTGGATTGACGGCCGTTGTCGGCGGCCATAGCCACACCTACCTGTCGGCGACCGATCCCGATGCCGAAGGGCCATATCCGACCTGGGTCGAGAATGTTGGCGGCGGATCCGTGCCGGTGGTGCAGGCGGGGGCATATAGCCGCTACCTGGGGCATCTGATCCTGGATCTCGACGGCGAAGGGAACCTGCTGGGGGCCTCGGGCGACACGATCCTGATCAACGCCGAAGTCACGCCCGACCCCGGCATTGTTGCCTGGGTCGCCGAAATGGCCGAACCCATCGAGGCTACGCGTAACCTCGTGGTGTCCGAGGCGGCGGCCCCGATCGAGGGCGACCGCACGATCTGCCGCCAGATGGAATGTTCGATGGGGAACCTGGTGACCGATGCGATGCTCTCGCGCGTGGCGGGGCAGGGGATCACGATCGCGATCCAGAACGGCGGCGGTCTGCGTGCCTCGATCGACGACGGCACGATCACGCTGGGTGAAGTTCTGTCGGTGCTGCCGTTCCAGAACACGCTGGCGACCTTCGAGCTGTCGGGGGCCGCGGTGGTTGCCGCGCTCGAGAATGGGGCGAGCCAGATGGAAGAGGGCGCCGGGCGCTTTGCACAGGTCTCGGGCTTGCGCTATACCGTCGACCCTGCCGCGCCGGCGGGCAGCCGGATCAGCGATGTGATGGTGCGGTCCGGCAGCGACTGGGTGCCGATTGATGCAGGCGCAACCTATGGCGTGGTGTCGAACAACTTCATGCGCTCGGGTGGCGACGGCTATGCGATGTTCCGCGACGAGGCGACGAATGCCTATGACTATGGCCCGGATCTGGCCGACGTTGTGGCCGAATTCCTGGCAGAGAACACGCCCTATACGCCCTATACCGACGGGCGCATCACCCGGCGCTAGGATCGGCGCGATGGCG
>JAGRMK010000459.1 GCA_020441345.1 Paracoccaceae bacterium | reverse complement strand
CGTGGATCTGGCGCAGCCAGGCGTTTTGCGTGCCCCAGGAGTGATACATCGCCGCCGGGCGCTGGGTCAAAGCGTGCAACGGGAAGGCGGCGGTGTCGATCTGCTGTTCTTCGAACGGTGGATACCAGAGCGGCAGGGGATCCATCGTGCGCCGGATCCGGTCGCGTAGCCGGTCCGGGGGCTGGCGGTCGCCGTGACCCTCGGCGGCGAGCTGGAACTTGCGCATCGGTTCGAGGTAGAGGTTGAACAGATACGGCGCGGGCTTGTCGTAGAGACCACGCGCGACGGCCCAATCCTGGTAGGTGGCGTTCCAGGGTTTGAAGAACTGCGCGCCCTCGGGGATGTGGTGGCTGTAGAAACCGCCGTTGTCGATGTAGCGCTGGATCTGACCGGGGTTCGGATCGCCGCGCCCCGAGCCGCTGCCATCCCCGCGCCAGCCCGCCAGCGGTCCGACGCCGGGGCGGCGCTGGTGGTTGGTGATATAGTCGGCGTAATCGCGATAAGCGGGTGTGCCATCCTCTTTGACCATACCCGGCAGGCCGAGCCGCGCGCCGAGGTCGAGCAGCACCGACTGGAACCCGCGCACGTCGCGGTCGGGTGGCACCACCGGCCAACGGATCGCATCGTTCAGGCTGTCGGGTTCGCCAATCGGGCGATCGAGCAGCGAAATGCAGTCGTGACGTTCCAAATAGGTCGTATCGGGCAGCACGAGATCGGCGAAGGCCACCATTTCCGAGGAATAGGCATCGGAATAAAGGATCCGGGGGATAACATAGTCGCCCGCCGCATCGGTCTCGGTGAGCATCTGCATCACCTGCGACGTGTTCATCGACGAGTTCCACGCCATGTTCGCCATGTAAAGGAACAGCGTGTCGATCCGGTAAGGATCGCCGGCATGGGCGTTCGAGATCACCATATGCATCAGCCCGTGGGCAGACAGCGGGTTTTCCCAGGTAAAGGCCTTGTCGATACGTTTGGCGCTGCCGTCGTCGTGGATCAAGAGATCCTCGGGCCCCATCGGATAGCCCAGATGCGGGCCATCCAGCGGCTTGCCGGGAGTGACGCGGGCGTGTGGTTTCGGGTGTGCCTCGGGCGGTTTGGGGTAGGGCGGCTTGAACCGGTAGCCGCCCGGCACCTCGATGCTGCCCAGAAGGATCTGCAGCATATGCAACGCGCGCGCGGTCTGAAATCCGTTGGAATGGGCCGAGATGCCGCGCATCGCGTGAAAGCTGACGGGGCGGCCGGTCATTGTCTCATGTCGCTCGCCGCGGAAATCGGTCCAGGGCTGGTTGAGGGTGATTTCCTCGTCGAACGCCACGCGCGCCAGCTCGGCGGCCACAGCGCGGATCGTGTCCGCGGGAAGGCCGCAGCGATCGGCCACCGCCTCGGGCGCGTGATCGGGCGACAGGTAGCGTTCGGCCATCAGCCGCAGCACCGTCTTGTGGCCCTGCCATTCAGCCGCGGGTTCGGGCCGCACGCCAGGGGCGGTCCAGGGGGCGGGCGCGCCGGTGCGCCGGTCGAGGATCAGCGGCACGCCGGTGCCGTCGCGCAGGAACAGCCCGTTCTCGGCGCCGTCCGCGGCATTCACCAGAAAGGGCGCGTTGGTGTAGCGGATCAGATAGTCGAGGTCGATCTTGCCCAGCCGGAACAGTTCGTGCACCAGCGCCAGGATGAACAACCCGTCGGTGCCAGGTGTGATCGCCAGCCAGTCGTCGGCCACCGCGTTGTAGCCGGTTCGCACCGGGTTGACCGCGATGACCCGCGCGCCACGGGCCTTCAGCTTGCCGAGGCCCATCTTGATCGGGTTGCTGTCGTGATCTTCAGCGACGCCGAAGATCATGAACAGCTTCGTGCGCTCCCAGTCGGGCTGGCCGAATTCCC
>JAGRMK010000458.1 GCA_020441345.1 Paracoccaceae bacterium | reverse complement strand
ATCCGGTTGATCGCGGTGGGCGAGACGATGGAAGACGGCGAGGTCAAGGTGTTCTTCGAACTCAATGGCCAGCCCCGGTCGATCCGCGTGCCCAACCGCAAGGTCAAGGCCAGCGTCGCCGCCCGCCCCAAGGCCGAAGACGGCAACCCGGCCCATGTCGGCGCGCCGATGCCCGGATCGGTGGCCTCGGTCTCTGTCTCCGTGGGGCAGAACGTCAAGCCCGGCGATCTTCTGGTGACCATCGAGGCGATGAAGATGGAGACCGGGTTGCACGCCGATCGCGCCGCCGTGGTCAAAGCCGTACATGTCCAGCCCGGCGCCCAGATCGAGGCCAAGGATCTGTTGGTCGAACTGGAGTGAGCTCCGCAGCGGCCCCGTTCGAGGGAGCCGCCACAATGCGATGAATTGCCGCCGGACCCGAAGGGGGACGGCGGCATTTTTCTTGAGTATTTTGGGCAAGATGAAACGGCAGACGAGCGCCTTGGGTCAGCCCGCGTCAGGGTCTGCGGCTGCGCAGGTGGCGCCACAAGGCGAGGATCAGCGCGAGGAGCAGGGCCGTCATGGCGAGGGTTACGGCGCTGGATTTCAGCACGGTCCAGCGGTTTGCGACCGCAACCAGGCTGGGCGTCACCGCGCCCGGATCCATTCGCAGCAGCACCGCGACGGCAGCATTTTCGAGCCAGTCGAACACCGCCCCGGCGAGGGCGACGCAGGCCAGCGGCACGGCGAATCGCCGCGGGAACAAACGCCAGAAGGCGAGGCCAAGGGCAAGAGCCTCCAAGCCCGGGAACAACGTATCGAGCCGGTGTTGAACCGCAAGGTAGAACCCGCGTCCCTCAGCCCCGAGAGCCATCAGAAGGGCCTGGGCCTCGGGGTAGGAATAGCCGCCGGGGCGCATGTCGAACATCGGCAACCCGCCCGCGATCTGCGTCAGGTGCGGAAGCGACCACAGCAGCATCAGCAGATAGAGCGCGCCGGTCAGCAGCCAGATCACGAAAAGGAGCCATTTCATTGCCCTTTTTCTAAAGGAAACACGTGCCCGTGGCTACTTCTTCTTCACAAAGGCCGTCAGGATCACGATGCGTTGCCCCTCGACCCGGCCTTCGATCTGCGCAGCGTTGTCGGTAACAAGAGAAATGCCCCGCACCGCCGTGCCCCGCTTGGCGGTGAACCCCGCGCCCTTGACCGGAAGATCCTTGATCAAGACCACGGTATCGCCTTGTTCGAGCCGCGCACCGTGGGCATCCCGGTGCACGAGGGCCTCCGGGGTATCCGCCCAGGCGCGCGCTTCGTCCGACAGAATCATCGTCTCGCGCAGTTCGGTCGCCCAGAGATCTTCCAGCGCGCCAAGACGGCGCCAGACCGCGAATTGCACGGCCGGCTCGGTCGACCAGGCCGCCCCTTGCAAACACTGCCAATGCGCCGGGCTGTCGGGCTCTGACTGTCCACGGCAGACAGAGCACAGAAGAACCGCCTCGCCGGGGGGCTGCGCCGTGCGTTCCAGATCACCAGAGGCACCGCAGAATTCGCAGACGCCATCGATACGATCCGTCAGATCAGAGCTCGGCATAATGGACCTTTCACGGGAACAGGCTCTGGCTTAGGCTCGATACACGACAATGGCAAGACAAGGTCTCATGCGGAGGAAACGCAAACCGCCCCCTCGACGGATCGAGAGGGCGGCACGAGGCATCGGGTGTCTTTGCTTTGCCGATCAGCTGGGCAGGTGTCCGGCTTCCTTGGCTGCGGCGATCTCGGCGGCATCAAGCGTGCCATTGCCATCGGCGTCGATGGCATCGAAATCGGCCTGGGTCAGGTCAGGGTAGGTCACCTGCAGCTCTTCGTACGAAAAGGCGCCATCGCCGTTGGCATCTGCCAGTTCGGTGTTGGCGAAGGCCTGAGCCGCTGCAAAGCTGGACATCGCAGCAAGGATCAGAACAAGCTTCTTCATCATGGTCTCCAAAAAGAAGCGATACGGTCACGACGACCGCGATCGAAGCCTTCAAGGGCTTCGCGCTCCAATTGGGCGAAAACGGGGCGATATTCCAGAGGGCCCGGCATCGGTTCAGGGCCGTTTCACGCGGGTGTGAAAGCCGGAATACTAAAGCCTGGCCCGGTCGCGACGCTGACGCAGAAAAACCCGCGGCGGGCGTTTTTTCGTCTTGCAGCGCCGCGCGGGTTTCCGTATGACCCCGCTCACGGAGTGCGGGCGTAGCTCAGGGGTAGAGCATAACCTTGCCAAGGTTAGGGTCGTGAGTTCGAATCTCATCGCCCGCTCCAGAAA
>JAGRMK010000457.1 GCA_020441345.1 Paracoccaceae bacterium | reverse complement strand
TGCTCAAGGACGCCGAAAAGAAAGCCGCCTATGACCGGTTCGGCCACGCAGCCTTTGATGGCGGCATGGGCGGCGGACCGCGCGGACCGCAACGCGGCCATCCCGGCGGCGATTTCAACTCGGCCTTCTCGGACGTGTTCGAGGATCTTTTTGGCGACTTCATGGGCGGTCGCGGTGGGGGCGGCGGCGGTCAACGCCAGCGTGCCAGCCGGGGTTCTGATCTGCGCTACAATCTGCGGGTCTCTCTGGAAGATGCCTATAAGGGGACGCAGAAATCCATCCGCGTGCCGACCCTGTCGTCCTGCGACGAATGCAGCGGCACCGGCGCAGAAGGCGGCGCAGAGCCCGTGACCTGTCCGACTTGCTCGGGCATGGGCAAGGTGCGCGCGCAACAAGGGTTCTTCACCGTCGAACGCACCTGCCCGACCTGCGGCGGGCTTGGCCAGATCGTCAAGAACCCGTGCAAGGCGTGCAAGGGCGCCGGACGGGTCGAAAAGGAACGCGCGCTGTCGGTCAATATCCCGGCCGGGGTCGAGACCGGCACACGCATTCGCCTGTCTGGCGAAGGCGAGGCCGGGCTGCGCGGTGGACCTGCGGGGGATCTCTATATCTTCATCGAGGTCGCCGAGCATCCGATCTTTCAACGCGACGGTCTGGATCTCTATTGCCGGGTGCCGGTCAGCTTCACCAGCGCCGCCCTGGGCGGTGAGGTCGAGGTTCCGACGATCGACGGTGGCCGCAGCCGGGTCAAGGTTCCGGCAGGGGCGCAATCGGGCAAGCAACTGCGATTGCGCAGCAAGGGCATGCCCGCGTTGCGCGGTGGTGGCCATGGCGACATGTTGATCGAACTCAGCGTCGAAACGCCGGTGAACCTGACATCCCGGCAAAAGGAACTGCTGCGCGAATTCGACTCGCTGGGGGAAAACAACCACCCCGAAGGGTCCAGCTTTTTCAGCAAGGTGCGCAGTTTCTGGGACGGCATGACGGGTTGATCGAGCCACACCAACCGACAAGATAACGGGGGTCCGGCGACGGGCCCCCGTTAATCATTTGGCAACCAGAATCGGCACAATCTGGCGAGATGAGCCAGATGAACGCCCTCTCCGAACGTCCGCTGCCCCTGTTCGTCGGGGCCGATCCCCTGCCCGTGCAGCCCGTGGGCAAGACGCCGTCTTATCTCGCCGATCACCGAAAACGGCTGCGGGCGCGGTTCCTCGACGGCGGGCCGGACGCGATGCCCGATTATGAACTGCTCGAACTGCTGCTGTTCGGGGCCGTGCCACGGCAGGATGTCAAACCCCTGGCCCGGCGCCTGATGGATCGGTTCGGCGATCTGGCGGGCGTCATTGCCGCGCCCCCCGACGACCTGCACCGGATCGAGGGGGTCGGCACATCGGTGGTCTGCGCGCTGAAACTGGCGGGCGCGGTCGCAACGCGGGTGGTCCGCGCCAAGGTCATGAATCGGCAGGTCATTTCCAGTTGGGATGCGCTGTTGGACTATTGCCACCGGGTCATGGCGCATCGCAGCGTCGAACATGTGCGGGTGCTGTTTCTGGATCGCAAGAACTGCCTGATCTGCGATGAGGAACTGGGCCGCGGCACTGTCGATCACGTGCCGGTCTATCCCCGCGAAATCCTGCGCCGCGCGCTGGAGGTCGGCGCCTCGGCGATGATCCTGGTGCACAACCATCCCTCGGGCGACCCCACGCCAAGCCAGGCCGATATCGCCATGACCGAACGCATCCGGCAGGGGGCTGAGGCGCTGTCTGTGGTACTGCACGATCATCTGATCATCGGCAGATCACGCGAATACAGCTTTCGCTCCGAGGGGTTGCTGTAACCCGGACGGCGCGGCATCTGGCCCCGACGGGTGCGTCACATGAAACGGATCGGGCCGGGGAAATGCCCCCGGCCCGGCCACAAGATAGAAACGCGGTCTCAGCGCAGCGCGGCGATTTGCAGATCGGGCAGCACCCCGGGCAGGACCACATAGCCACCGGATCCGTCGCAGGCCGGCATGTCGAGCCGGATCGTGCGACTGCGCGCGGCGGCCGCACCCGACATCTCGATCGATTCAGCCAGCAGCGGCTTTCCGCAGCTCGCTTCGGTGATCGGTGCCTCGATTTCGAGCGCAACCGAACCGGCTTGCCCCGTCTGATCCGAGGGATAGGAATAAACCTGCACGCGATGCCCGCCCACGATCTCGGGATCGCCGAGAACCGTCAGGAACCCGTGTCCTTCAGCTCCGGGCACCTGCGGGTGTCCGGCGTGGATATGCCCGTCCTCGCCGAACTGGGCACCGAATTCATAGGCATGCAGCGACAGGTCGGCCGGCCCCGTCCATTGCAGCGCAACGCGCTCGACTTGCCGCAGATCGGTGACAAAGGTTGTATCCGATTGCGACCGGCCGTCGGCAAAGGTGACGGTCACAGTGGCCTCGTCGATCAAGGCGGGAACCATCATCATCAGTTGCCCGTCGTCCCCGACACGCGCGTCAAAGGTCAGACCGGCGTGTTCGACTCGCACATCGGCCCCGCGATCGCAGGGTGCGTAGATACTGGTATCCAGCATCGCCCCCGCAGCAGGGGTGACAACGACCCAGATCGAACAAGCCGCAAGTTCTGCTTGCAGGCTTTCGTCAAGCGGGGCCGTGGGGCTGGCGGTATCGCTGGTCACGGGATCCGTGGCGGCGCCGACAAGATCGGCGGCCGAAAGGATGCTGGCAGTCGTCAACTGTGGTGCTGTGTGCGGAGCATCCTGAACCACGCTGGCATCCGGGCGCCGGGATTCAAGCGCGGCGGTGGCTTGTGGCGTGGCAGGCATCAGGGAAATCGGTGCGCGGACGTCGGGCGACGTTGCGACCGCGAGATCGCGCGCCCCGTCTACCGGAACCGCTGCGGGCACGACCGTGACCTGTGACGCAGGCGCAGCGGCGGTTTGCTGTGGCGCGGACGGGCCAAGCCCGCGTGCTTCCTGAAACCTGGTGCCCGCAACAACGGCGACCCCAAGCACGACGGCCGTTGCGGCGACGACGCGAACCCTGTTCATGGCGAACTCCGACTCGTTGAATTACGAATCCGGTTTTGCCGTCGGAAAGGGGCAGCTTTGGGGCAGGGATCGGGTGCTTTCGGGGCACCTCCGCAACCCGAAAGCCCCGCCAGACATCAGGCCAGACGGCCGTGGCAGTGCTTGAACTTCTTGCTCGACCCGCAGGGGCAGGGATCGTTCCGGCCCGGATTGCCCCATGTCGCCTGATCGGTTTCGTCGAACC
>JAGRMK010000456.1 GCA_020441345.1 Paracoccaceae bacterium | reverse complement strand
CGCAGGAGATGCAGCAGAAGATGGCTGACCTGCAGGAAAAGCTGGAGACGATCACCGTCGAGGGCGAATCCGGGGCCGGGCTGGTCAAGGCGACGGCGACCGCCAAGGGGGTTCTGACCGGGCTCAGCATCGACCCGTCGATCTTTTCCGCCGAGGACAAGGAAGTCGTCGAGGATCTGATCCTGGCGGCGATCAAGGACGTGCAGTCGCGCGCCCAGGACCGCACCAAGGCGGAGATGGGCAAGCTGGCCGAAAGCATGGGCCTGCCCGCCGACATGAACCTGCCGGGGATGTAAACGTGGCCGATGCGCCCGGTGACATCGAGGCGCTGATCGCGTTGATGGCGCGGTTGCCTGGGCTGGGGCCCCGGTCGGCGCGGCGCGCGGTGTTGCACATGCTGCGCAAACGCGCCGTGGTGATGGAGCCGATGGCGCAGGCGATGGCCAGGGTGGCGGCCAGCGCGCGCGAATGCCGGGTCTGCGGGAATATCTCGGACGCCGATCTGTGCCCGATCTGCGCCAGTCCCAGGCGTGCGACCGGGGTTCTGTGCGTGGTCGAGGATGTCTCGGACCTCTGGGCGATGGAGCGCGCGGGCGGGTTTTCCGGCCGCTATCACGTGCTCGGCGGCACGCTGTCGGCGTTGGAATCGATTGGCCCCGAGACCTTGCGAATCCCGCAATTGGTGCAGCGCGTCTCCGACGAGGCGATAAGCGAGGTGATTCTGGCGCTCGGCACCACGGTCGATGGTCAGACGACAGCGCATTACATCGCCGAGGCGCTGGCGCCGACCGGTGTTGCACTGTCGGCGCTGGCGCAGGGTGTGCCTTTGGGCGGGGAACTGGATTATCTCGATGACGGGACGATTTCAGCGGCGCTGTCGGCGCGGCGGCGGTTGTAATCCGCCACGCCCGTAGACTGTCGGAGCGTCAGTGCAGCGAGAGGTTTTGCCGGGCAAACGCACCGCTGGCGATCACTCCGGGAACATCCGGCCGGGCGTTGCGGGCCCGGTTGCGCACGCGGGCGCCGATTGCCCAAGGCATCGGAATCCGCGGATCCGCGCTTTCGGTAATGACCCATTGGCTCCAGCGAGAAGATTTCGCCATCGTCTTGTCCTTTCTGAACCGGGCGCTTTTGCGCCTGCGTTAAAGACAATCTGACGGGGGAATGGGGCGGAATAGGGGCGCTGCCGGGGAAAAACCGGTGCTACAAACGAATGACCGAGATCAACCGGCCATAATCGGCTTCGCCGGCGTGGACCGAGCGGCGATAGGAATAAAACAACTGCGGGTCGGAATAGGTGCAATGCCGGGTCCACTCGGCCTCGCCGACCCCGGCGTCGCGTAGCCGTTTCAGGCCATAGCCGGGCAGGTCGAACACATAACGATCCCCCGAGCCATTGGCGAAATAGCGGTGCGACTCGGGGTCTTCGGTCTGAAATTCCTCCAGAAACTCGGGCCCGACTTCATAGGCGCGCTGGCTGATGCAGGGTCCGATCACCGCGCGGGTCGTGGCGCGGTCGGCACCCAACCCCTCCATCGCGTCGAGCGTGGCCTCCAGCACGCCGGTCAGCGCGCCGCGCCAGCCGGCATGCACCGCGCCGATTACCGCGTGTTCCGGGTCGGACAGCAGGATCGGCATGCAATCGGCGGTCAGGATCGCCAGCGCTAGCCCCGGCACGGCGCTGACCATCGCGTCGGCGCGACCTTGCGGGCCGGGTTCGGTCACCGTGGCGACCAGCGAGGAATGGATCTGATGCACGCCCACCAATGCGCCGGGCGCGACCTCCATCGCCTGCGCGACGCGGGCACGGTTGATGGCGACGATCTCGCTTTGATCCGACGAACCGCTGCCGCAGTTCAGCCCCGCGAAGATCCCCGAGGACGCCCCGCCGCGACGGGTGAAGAACCCGTGGCGCACCGGGGACAGGAGATCGGCGGTCAGACTATGCAGCGTCATCTTGAAGCCTTGTCCGGCGTTACGTCTTGGGGGCGAACCCCGGTGGCAGGGGCGAACCCGGCGCGACCAGCGCGAGCGCCTTGAACAGCGTTCCCATTTCCGAAGCATCGGTCAAGCGCCGATGCGCCGCCAGATGATTTTCAAGCGCCGAACCGGTCAATCCCTGTGCCAGCCGGGCTGCGCGTGCGTCGATTCCCAGCGCCCGCAACAACACGCCCTGCGGGGTCAGCGCGCTACGGGTCAGGCGCGGCGCGGCCAGCGCGAGGGCCTCGAAATCGACATGGGCCGTCAGATCCGCGCGGCCGGGATGCGCGAACGGATCGGCATAAGCGTGGTTTTCCAGCGCCTGAAACGTGTCTCCGGTGCTGCGCCAGCCGCCGTAGTCGACGATCAGCGCCGCGCCGCCGTGGCGGCCAATCCGGGTTTCGATGGCCTGCATCACCGGTTTCGCGGCGGCGCAGGTTTCGATCACATCGCCATCGCGCGTGTCGGCCAGTCGATGCGCAAGACCGGCAAACGGGGTGGGATCGTTGAGCGCGGCACAGAGCCGGTCGTCGGTCAGCGTGACCACCACCTCGCGCCAGCCCTCGGCCGCGCGCTGGAACTGGCGGATCGGCAGGGCATCGAAGAACTCGTTGG
>JAGRMK010000455.1 GCA_020441345.1 Paracoccaceae bacterium | reverse complement strand
AGATGCGCGCCGCCGCCATTCTTGAACAGCGTGATCTCGTCATCCGTCTGCCGCCCGGTGTGGCCTGCAACCAGATCGTGAAAATCGCCCAGCACATCGGCTTCGGTGATCACCCCCTGCGCCAGCGGGATCTTCAATTCACCGATGTGCCCCAGCGTCGTCGCGCGGCTGTCGACAAAGACCCGAGCCCGGTGCAGCGCCGTGTCGTCGGCCTCGCGCATGTCGGGGGTATAGGCACCGATCAGGTCGATATGCTGCCCCGGCTGCAACCAGTCGCCGAGCAGCACCGGCGCCTTGGCCATCGTGCAGCACGACACGATATCCGCGCCGCGCACCGCCTGTTCCAGGTCGCCCGCCACGCGCGTGCCGGGATAGCGCGCGGCCAGTGCCTCGGCGGCCTCGGGACGGCGGGCCCAGACGGTCGGCTCCAGATCGGGGATCAGCGATGAATAAGCCTCGATCAGCGAGGCCGCGACCGTGCCCGCCCCGATGATCAGCAGCTTGCGTGCGGTCCTGCGCGCCAGCAGGCGGGCGCCCAGCAGCGAATCGCCGGCCGTCTTCCACTTGGTGATCAGGGCGTTGTCGATCACCGCCTCGATCACCCCGGTCACGTCGTCGTAGACCAGCATCGCGCCTTGCACGCTGGGCAGGTCGCGCGCCGGGTTGCCCGGAAAGATCGTCACCGATTTCACGCCGATGCCCAGCCCCTCGATCCAGGCCGCGCGCGACAGAAGCTTGTCGTCGCCGCGTTCCAGCAAAACGTCTTCGATCTGCGCGGGTGGGCGGCGGTGGCCATCGGCCAGGGCATCGGCCAGGGCCAGCCAGTCAAGCAAGGGTTCAACGGCGTCGCGGGTCAAAACGGGGATCATGGGGCCTCCTGCGGTTTGCGCGCCAGCTTGGGCGGGGAACCGCGGCGATGCAAGTGGGCGCTGGACGGCGGCCGCGGGCCCGCTACCTCAGGACCATAACGGAGGGATGCGATGCGGGTATTGATTGTCGGAGCCTCGGGCGGAATCGGGGCGGCAATGGCCGCGCAGGCCGAGACGCGCGGCGATGAGGTGGTCCGGGTCTCGCGCCGGGCCGATGGGCTGGATGTGACCGACGAGGCCAGTGTGGCAGCCTGTCTTGGGGCGTTTGACGGGGCGTTCGATACGATTGTGGTGGCCACCGGCGCCCTGGAGATCGGCGGGCAGGGGCCGGAAAAAACCATCCGGTCGCTGACCTCGAACGGGGTGTTGCGGCAGGTCGCGCTGAATGCCGTGGGTCCGGCGCTGGTGCTCAAGCATGGCGTGCGCCTGCTGCCGCGTGACCGCCGCGCGGTGGTCGCCGCCCTGTCGGCGCGGGTCGGGTCGATCGGCGATAACCGGGCGGGCGGCTGGTATGGCTACCGCGCCGCCAAGGCCGCGTTGAACCAGATCGTCCATACGGCGGCGATCGAACTGGCGCGCAGCCATCCGCTGCTTGCCCTTGTCGCGCTGCATCCGGGGACGGTGCAGACGCCCCTGACCGCCGCCTATGCCGGACGCCATTCGACGGTGCCTCCAGAAGTGGCCGCAGGTAATCTGTGGCGTGTCCTGGAGGGGTTGACAGCGGCCGACAGCGGCGGGTTCTTTGACTGGGCAGGAAAGCGGGTGCCATGGTAGTTTTGAGCGTTTTGTTAGATTAGTGACAGTTGGGCATGATCGAAATCCCTTTGCCTCGAATTGGCTTTCAAATCGTCCGGAAAACAAGTCAGCGATATGTAATGCCTGACGTTTGGAGGATTTCTTTGAATCCAATGCTTCGTGGGTATAAGCGAAAACAGCCTGAAGATCTGACCTTTCGCAGACGGCCGGACAGCTGCACGCAAGGTCGATTGTTCGGATGGACAACATCGCATCAAGATGTTGAAAAATTGTCAGTCAGCGCGGCTGCGCAACCGGCGCGAAGTCGATGCAGAGCGCATCCATGTCAGAATGCGTCAGCATGGATTGGGTGCATCGGCAATAGGCCTTGCTGCCACTTGACGTGTCGCAATGCCCGCAGTCGCCGCAATTGCCGAAGGTCGGGGTGGCGCGCATTTGGGCGAGCGCCTCGGCAATATCGGACAGGGCCTCGATGAACATCGCGCGCCTTGGCGCCTCCAGGGCGTCGATGCATCGGCTGAGGTCGGCCAGCGGATCGGTCGCCAGTTTGCGGCGCCCCTCGGGCGTGACCTCGATCAGCGCGCTGCGGCCGTCGGCCTCATTCGCGTGCCGCTCCAGCAGGCCCAGCGCGATCAGCGATTTCACCGTTTGCGAGGCCGTGCCCCGCGTCGTGGCGTGAAACTGCGAGAAGGCCGAGGGCGTGCGGGAAAAGCGGTTGGCGCAGGCGAAGTATCGTAGTGCCGTCCACTGTGCAGGGGTCAGGCTGGGGTCCGCGGCACCACCATGCACCAGCCGCGCGATATGCACGATCTGGTCGGCCACATGGGTCGATCCCTGCGGATCAATCGGCAATTCTGGCGGTGTGATACGGGTCATGCGGGGGAGG
The DNA here is from genome assembly GCA_020441345.1 of Paracoccaceae bacterium. Classification (GTDB taxonomy): domain Bacteria; phylum Pseudomonadota; class Alphaproteobacteria; order Rhodobacterales; family Rhodobacteraceae; genus Pararhodobacter. The sequence goes on along the minus strand of JAGRMK010000455.1, from coordinate 609 downwards.
TAATCCGCGCCTGTTGTGTTGACAAGCCTCTTGACGTTAGTAGCGATTCAAAACAAAATAGCAGCGAAACGAAACCATCAAGCCGGTTTCGTGAAAGGATCAAGATGGGCTTCCAGGATCAGAACATCCGCCGCTATGTGCGCGCCTCGATGGCCGAGGAACTGCTGAGCGCAGAAACCGAAACCGCGCTGGCGATCGCCTGGCGCGACCACGGCGACGAGGCCGCGCTGCATCGTCTGATTTCGGCCTATGCGCGGCTCGCGGTGTCGTTCGCCGGCCGGTTCAAGCGTTACGATGTGCCGTATGAGGATCTGATCCAGCAGGGCAACCTGGGCCTGATGCGTGCCGCCGAGAAATTCGACCCGTCGAACGGCGCGCGGTTTTCGACCTATGCCTCTTGGTGGATCCGCGCATCGATGCAGGACTACGTGATGCGCAACTGGTCGATGGTGCGCACCGGAACCAATGCCACGCAGAAGAAGCTGTTCTTTCATCTGCGCCGCGCGATCCAGAAGCACAAGGACGACGACGCCAGCAATGAACCGCTGTCGGCCCGCGTGGCGCGTGAGTTGCAGGTGCCGCAAGATCAGGTCGAGGCGATGATGGGCC
>JAGRMK010000454.1 GCA_020441345.1 Paracoccaceae bacterium | reverse complement strand
GACTGGTCGGACGACGCCTTTTGGAGCGAGTTGAAAAAGCGCCTGCCCGAAGAGGTCGCGGCGCGGCTGGAAACCGGCCCGTCGATCGAGAAATCCATCGCGCCGCTACGTTCTTTCGTGGCCGAGCCGATGCGCTACGGCAATCTGTTCCTGGCTGGCGACGCGGCGCATATCGTGCCGCCGACCGGTGCGCGGGGGCTGAATTCGGCGGCATCGGATATCTATTATCTCTATCACGGGATGATGGATCATTACCTGAAGGGCGACGACGCCGGGCTGGAGGCCTATTCGGCAAAGGCCCTGGCGCGGGTCTGGAAGGCGCAGCGGTTCAGCTGGTGGATGACCACATTGTTGCACACTTTCCCCGACACCATTCCCTATGACAAGAAGCTGCAATCGACGGATCTGGAGTATCTGTTCAGCTCGGATGCGGCCTTGTCGTCGGTGGCCGAGAATTATGTGGGCCTGCCGTTCTGAGGGGCGGAGGCAAGGCTTGCGCCGCGCCGCCAAATTTGCGCAGGTTGTGTTCAGGGCGGGCCGCAGGGGACGTCGCAACAGGAGGCAGGTATGTTCGAGACCTTGACGGCCCGCGACGGCCACCGGCTCGCGTGCTGGATGCAACCGGCAGAGGGCCCTGCGCGGGGCGGCCTGGTGATCTTGCAAGAGATCTTCGGTGTGACCGATCAGTTGAAAGGCGTCGCCGCGCGCTATGCCGCGCAAGGGCTGAACGTGGCGATACCGGCGTTGTTCGACCGGCAGGACCGCGACGCGGTGATCGCCTATGACCATGCGACCAAGGGGCGTGACCTGATGGTTACGGCTCGTCTTGCCGATGCGATGGCCGACACGCTTGCCGCCGTTGATGCGTTGCGGGCAAAGGGCGGCAAGGTTGCGGTGATGGGGTTTTGCTGGGGCGGGGGGCTGGCGCTGCGCGCGGCGCTGGAACTGGATATCGCCTGCGCGGTGTCGTTCTATGGCACGCGGCTGACGGACTACCTTGGGCCGGTGCAAAAGGCGCCGGTGATGGGGCATTTCGGCGTGCATGACGATCACACGCCTCCAGGGATGCTGGAGGCGGTGCGCGCGGCGCTGCCGGATCTGCAGATGTTCCTCTATGATGCAGGGCACGCCTTTGCCAACGAGGCGCGGCCTGCCCATGTGCCCGCCGCTGCCGATCTGGCCCACCAGCGCACGGCGGCTTTTCTGGCGCAGCACCTCGGGAAATAGGGATCAGAGGGCGCGCAGCCCCGACCAGATCAGGCGCAGCGCGATCAGCACGAGGAACACGTTCAGGATCTGCTGGAACCGCTTGTCCGACAGGCGGTTCAGCACCAGGCGGCCGCAAACCGTGCCCGCCAGTCCGGCCAGGATCATCGCCGCACACAGCCCGATCCAGTCGGCAAAGGCAAAGCCCAGAAACCCGAAGGCGAGGGATTTCAGCGTGTGTTGCAGGACCATCAAGGCGGCATGGGTGCCGGCATAGCCATGGCGGCTCAGGCCCAGCGCGCGGGTGAAGGTCGCCACGAAGGGGCCGGTGGCGCCGAAGAACATCGTCAGGAAGGTGGTGAGGGCGCCGGTCACCATCGGCCAGCGTTTCATCCAGGCAGGCGGCTTCATCGCGACCGACCAAATCACGAAGCCGCCAACCGCCACCTGTACCAGTGCGCCGGGGATATTGACCACCAGCGCCGCGCCCAAGGCCACGCCCAGCAAAGACCCCAGCCCGAAACCGGTTAGCGCCGACCAGTGGATATGGCGGATCATCAGTGCCGCGCGCCCGGTGTTCGACCCCAGTTGCACCACGCCATGCACCGGAATCAGCGCGACGGGGGGCAACAGGCTGGCCATGATCGCCAGCAGCAGAATACCGCCGCCGATGCCGAAGGCGATGGTGATGAACGACCCGGTAAAGCTGGCAATCAGCAAGCCGATGACGATCCCGGTATCAAGGCCGGGCGCAAGCAGGTCCATGAAGGGCTCCGTGGCTGTCTTCGTGGCGGGCAGGCCGTGTTCGCACCCTTGAAGACCCCAGATGCGCGGCTTAGAGCATCATGGAGCGCCCGGCGGCGGGGCGCAAGACAAGCCGGGTCAGGGCAGGGCTCATGGACCGGCCAGGCAAGACAAAGGTGACACGATGTTCGCGATCTTCCTGACCACCGCGCCGCTTTATCTGATGATCCTGATCGGCTTTGCCTCGGTTCGCACGGGCTATGTCGAGGCGGGGCATATCGGCGCATTGAGTCAGTTCGCGTTCAGGATCTGCCTGCCGGTGCTGATCTTCATGGCGATTGCCCTTCCGCGCGGCGCGGGGGTGCTGAACCTGTCGTTCATGGCGGCCTATGGGCTGGGTTCGATGACCACCATGGGGCTTGGTTTTGCTGCGGCGCGGATAATTCTGCGGCGGCCTGGCGCGGAATCGTGGATCCTGGCGCTGGGCATGTCGAATTCGAACAGCGGGTTCATCGGCTTTCCGGTGGCCAGCCTGTTCTTCGGTCCCGAGGCGGCCGTGGTTTTTGCCATGACGATGCTGATCGAGAACACGCTGACCCTGCCTTTCGCGACCATTGCCGCCAGCGCCTCGGGTGGGAAAGCGGCACGGCTGCGCGACCTGGCGTTCCGGTCTCTGCGGGCGATTATCCGCAATCCGCTGGTCATCGCGGTTGTTCTGGCGCTGGCGGTGCGGCTTGCCGGTATTCCGCTGGCCGATACGTTTCAGGACGCGGTGCGGATGCTGGCGGCGGTCGCCGCGCCGCTGGCCTTGTTCGTGGTTGGGGGCACGGTGGCGCGGACCCCGGTCAGTGGCCATTGGCGGCGGACGGCGGCGGTGAGCGTCGGCAAGCTTGTGGTGCACCCTGTGCTGGTCGCGGCCATGCTGCTGCTCGTGCCCGGTGTTCCGCCCGCGCTGATCCCGGTCGGCATTCTTTTCGCGGCGGTGCCGATGTTGACGATCTATCCGATCCTGGCCACGCCATTCGGTCTGGGGACGGTGACGGCGACGGCGCTTGTGGTGACGACTGTTCTGTCCAGCGTGACGATCAGCCTGGTGTTGACGCTGCTGCCGGGTCTCTGAGGGCATTGCGCGATCCCGTGGCGAGTGTGTGCCTTGCCTGAACGCTGGGGGCGAGAGGAGGCAGTCGAGGGACCGGGGGATGTTGGCGGGTGCCATGGGCGGGTACCTGGTCTTGCCCGTCGCGCGCGCCGATCCGCAACGGGCTGGGGCCGACGCCGAACTGCCGCAGGCGCTGAACGCGTCCTATGGGCGCGCGGGTGCACATGCCGATCTGGTCGCAATCGAACTTCGCCACGCCGCCGCCGAAACAAACAGCCATCCGCAGCAAAAGACGTGACGGGGCAGGGAGGCAGAGGATCTTTCGAAGCGCGGCGTGGCCGGCGTGTGTCTGGCGGCGAGGCTGAGCGCAAGCGCAAGGCGGATCATGCCTGCCCGTGTTCCATGGTCGTTTCCGTGACTTGCGACAGGGCCAGCGCGGCGCGTTTGAAGAAGCTGCGGGAGGTGCAATTCCCGCCCATGGCATCGGCGAGCAGCGCTTCCTGCATGGCTTGCGGACTGGCGATGGTCCGTGGGTTGCGTTGCCGCGCCGTTGCCGCCGCACGCGAGAGCGCACAATTGGCTTCCTGGCTGCCGCGTTTCGCGCAGCGGCAGGTCGGCACCGGTCGTCGGAGGCGATCAGGGTGCGACGCCGGTTTCCGGCTCGACCCGACCCGACAACTCAATTCTGGTCGCACAATCTGCGCCGGGAACAACCGACAGCGCGACCCCGGCCCCCCCCCCAGCTCGTATGACCGCCTGATCGGAGACAACTGCGCAGCAGGGCAACTCCGTCATGATCGAGGGTTCACCGACCGACCCGAACGCGGGTTTCCTGCGCGGCGGGCAGCAGGACGTGTTGCAGGCGGCGATCGATTCGGGCGCCATCACCTTCGTAAGGCGAGGCATATTGCGACGGCCGGTTCGTGACGCCGTGCAGCATCTTCAACCTGACGGTCCAGACGGTGAGCGTGGCGATCCCGAACGCCATGACATGCCCATCGGTCGTCTGCGCCGCCTGTTCGAGGCGCGCGGCGGGGTCATGCCTGAAGGCGATAACCAGTGCTACGGCTTGCCGATTCCGGTTTTCGTGCCGGTGCTGATCGCGGTGGTGATGGCCGTCGTCGCCCGCAAGACCCGGCTGGGGCGCCACATCTTCGCCACCGGCGGCAACCCGGATACGGCGCAATTATCAAGTATCGGCACCCGGTTCCCGACCGTCAGGGGGCTCGCCATCTTGGGCATTTTCTACCCACTGTCGGGGGGGCGCGGCGTGATCTATGGCGCGATCCAGGGGGGCGATCAGGCAATCCCTATAGTCGGGCAGATCGCGATCGTCGGCAAGCCCACCGAGAGTTACAACCCGTGCGATGCGCGAAAAGACACCATCGAGACGATCTGTCGGACGTTGAGGCAGGCCGCCGATCTCGATACGGCGGCGACCCTGTTTTCGCGGCGCGAGGTGACGACGGCACCGGGCTTTGTCGATGACACGAAGATGGAAATCGAGATCCGCAAGATCATGGGCCGGTTAAACCCGAATCTCTGGATTTTCGACGCGCGCATCCTGATCATGGATGAACCCGCCACCGTGCCGGGTCCGCAGGAAACGGCGATGGTGGCGGAACGGACCCAGGAACCGAAGGCATTGGGACCGGCGATTTTCCTGATCGGCGACGCCGTGCACCGGATCAAGCAACTCTGTGACAGCGCGGCGATGATGACGGGCGGCGACCTGGTGGGGATCGTCAACGATGCTGCGGTCAGCTAAGACGACATCCTGGCGATGATTGTCGCCGGCAAGAAACCCGAACACCTGGCGGCCTGACATGTTTATTGGACTGGATCTGGGAACCTCGTCGCTCAAGGCGATCCTGATTGACGACGACCAGCGTGTGCTGGCCGAACACGCAGTGCCGCTGACGGTGCAGCGCCGCAACGACGGCTGGTCGGAACAGGACCCGGCCGCCTGGGGGGCGGCGGCGATCGAGGCGCTGCGGGCAATCCGGGCGAAAAATGACTGTCGCGGGCTCAAGGGGATCGGGCTGTCGGGGCACATGCATGGCGCGACGCTGGTCGATGCCCATGACGCCGTGTTGCGGCCTTGTCTGCTGTGGAACGACACCCGCGCGCATACGCAGGCGGCGGCGATGGATGCCGATCCGCGTTTTCGCGCGATCACCGGCAATATCGTGTTCCCCGGCTTCACCGCGCCCAAGGTGGCCTGGGTCCGCGACAACGAGCCCGAAATCTTTGAGCGCATCGCCAAGGTATTGTTGCCAAAGGACTACCTGCGGCTGTTTCTGACTGGCGAGCATGTGGCCGAAATGTCGGATGCGGCAGGCACTGCCTGGCTGGATACCGCCAGACGCGACTGGTCGGATGACCTGCTTTCTGCCTCGGGTCTGTCGCGGGCTCAGATGCCCCGGCTGGTCGAGGGGGCGGCGGTGTCCGGCAGACTGCGGGACACGCTGGCGACCGAGCTCGATCTGCCTTCGGTGATCGTTGCCGGAGGCGGGGGCGACAATGCCGCCGCAGCCATCGGCGCTGGGGTGATCCATGACGGGCAGGCGTTCTTGAGCCTCGGCACGTCGGGTGTCTTGTTCGCCGCCAATGACGGGTATCGCCCCGACGCGGCGACGGCGGTGCACACGTTCTGCCACGCGGTCCCCGACCGTTGGCACCAGATGGGCGTGATCCTGGCGGCGTCCGATGCGCTGGAATGGCTGGCGCGGCTGACCGGGCGGTCGGCCGCGGATCTGACGCGCGATCTGGGCGATCTGCGCGCGCCATCGCATACGCTGTTCTTGCCGTATCTTGGGGGCGAGCGCACGCCGCACAATGACGCCGCGATTCGCGGGCAGTTTCTGCATCTCGATCATGGCACCGATGCGCAGGCCGCGACGCGCGCGGTTCTGGAAGGTGTGGCCTTTGCCTTTTGCGACTGCCGCGACGCGCTGGCTGCGACCGGCACCACCATTCAGCGCGCGTTGGCTCTGGGCGGTGGCGCGCGGTCGGACTATTGGCTGCGGGTTCTGGCAACGGCTCTGGGCTTTCCGCTGGATGTGCCCGCGCAGGGTGAATTCGGCGCGGCGATGGGTGCGGCAAGGCTGGCGATGATGGCGGCGACCGGCGCCGGGGCCGAGATCGCGACGCCGCCGGCCATTGCGCGCTCCATCACGCCCGAATCGGTGCTGGCCGAGGCCTTTGGCGCGGCGCATGCCCGCTACCGCGCCGCCTACGCCGCGCTCAAGGGGCTTTGACCCTCTGGCCGATGGCGCCGGACGGCGATAGCATGGAGGCGTTCACGGTCAGGAGGTTCCATGACACGTTCGTTGCTCGACCCCGCGGATTGGGACGCGTTTCGCCGCGCGGCGCATGAGCTTCTGGACGGCTGCCTGGACCGGCTGGAAGACGCGCCGGACCACCCCTGGCACCCAGTCCCGGATGACGTGCGTGCGGCTTATGCCCTGGACGGTGCGCCGCTGGGCGACGCCGCCGCGCTCGCGCCGATCCTGCGCGACCTTGTGCTGCCTTATGGCACCGGCAACACGCATCCCCGGTTCTGGGGATGGGTGCATGGCACCGGGTTGGCCAGCGGGGTGATGTCCGAGATGGTCGCGGCAACGATGAACGCCAATCTGGGTGGACGCGCGCAGGGCGCGGTCGAGATCGAGCGCGCGGTGATCGACTGGTCGCGCAGCGTGATGGGGTTTCCGCCGGGGGCTAGCGGCGTTCTGGTGGCCGGCACCTCGCAGGCGACGGTGATCG
>JAGRMK010000453.1 GCA_020441345.1 Paracoccaceae bacterium | reverse complement strand
TTGCTGGCTTCGATGACCGACCCCGACAGGGGCTCCAGAATTGTCGGAACCGGCACACCGGCCTGCACCGTGCGGTCGTAGAGCCGCTGCATCTGCGCCACCGCCGGGTGCCGGTTCAACCCGGACCACACAAGGTACAACGGCACGCGCATCGCCTCATACCCCGCATTGGCCGAGAAATCCGGCGCCGTGGTCATCCCGGTTTCTGTGACCTGGATCCAGTCGGGCACCGGGCCCGACTGCGCCAGACGCAGCAGGATAGCTTCGGCGTTCTGCGCCGTCCGCGCCAGATCGGTAACCCCGGTTGCGGCGGCAACCTCGCGCAGGGCCAGCGGCATGACGTAGCTGGGGTTGAAAATCACCCTGTCGGCATGCACGAAGCCTTGCGCGGCGGGCAGGAACAGGGTTTCCGCCGTATTCGACGGATTGGGCAGGATACAATGCCGCGCCAGGGATTCCGCGGTCTGGGCGGCCCGCGTCAGATAGCCGCGATCGTTGAAACGCTGTGCTGCGCGCACCAAAGCCCAAGCATAGAACAAGTCGCCATCCGAGGCATTGTTCATATCGGGAACGGGGTTGCTTTCGCCGGGCAGAAACCGCCAGGCCAGAAGCCCGTCACCGCGCACCGATAGCCGCGCCTCGGTCCAGTCGAGTATCCGCCGGAAAGCGTCATGGTCCTGGAATTCGGTTGCCAGAAGCGCGCCATAGCCCTGCCCCTCGGAATGGCTGGCGTTGTGCTGCAACCCGTCAACCACGCGCCCGTCGCTTTGCAGATAGGCGGTTTTCCAGGCCTGCCAGACGGGGGCGGCGGTGCGCGACAGGTCGGCGGTCGCCAGCAACCCCTGGGCGGAACCGCCGGTCCCGCCGGCTGCGGCAAAGGCCGGTGTCGCGCCAAGCAGGGTCAAGAAGTGACGACGATTCATTGTCTGTGCTCCCGCGTAGCAATTACCAATCTGAGCGCGAACAGCGCCGAAACCAAAGCGAGGAAGAAAAGCCCCGCGACATAGCGGATGGGCATCGCCGAGACGTAATTGCCCACCACGTAGCGCACGTTGGATAGCGTCACGGGCTCCAGCAGCACCGGCTGCCGGTCGGGAGCCAGCCAGTTCTGCCAGTTGCCGTCACGATCCAGAACCGAAACCTGACCACGCGGCCCCTCGGCATTGGTGCGGGCCGCGACGATGGCCGCCGAAATCGCGCTGATATCGCTGCCCGGTGCACGCACCATCCACAATTGGTTGGGCATCGCCGGGTCCAGCTGGATCAGGATCGCCTGTGCGCGCTGATCGGCCAGCCAGAGCTCCAGCCTTGCGCCAACCCGCGGATGCAACCACTGCAAGGTTGTCTCGAATCCTTCGCGCAACCAATCCCAGCCGCGCGCCAGCGCCGCGTTGGAGTCGCGCCGTTCGGTGATATTCAACAGCGCGCTCTGCGGGGCTTGCGGCGAGTCGATCCCCTGGATGTCGGTATCCTCGCCCAACAGCGATGTCTCAATCGCGCGGCGGCTGAATTGATAGGTGCCCATCGGGATCGAGCCCAGATCATCCAGCGACAACAGGTGCAGCCGGGGATTGAGCGACGCGGTTTCGGGGTTCTCGCCACCGCTCAGCGCCGCGCGCAGGGTGACGACATCGTTGTTGTCGAACGACCGTGCCGACATGTCGTTGATCTGCACGCTGTCCGGGGTCAGCCCGGTGAAGGCCAGATGCATGTCGGGCAGATACATCGACGGGCTGAACGGAACGGTCAGGGTCGAGCTCTGGCCAATCGCCAGCATTGGCGCATCCTGGGTCGGACACGGCAGGTCGGCGGGGTCTCCGGGAATGATCGCCTCGAAGCCCAGCGTGTTGATCCCGGCATGAAGCAGACGGGCCTCGAAACGTACCGGGAATTGTTCGATCAACTGCCCGCCCTCGCCGCGCAGCGGCAAGAGGCGGATGTTCTCGCCATTGATATGCACCAGCAACATCGCCTCGTCGGGCAGATCGGGCACATAAATGTAGTCCAGCGCAATCTCGGCCTTGTCGTTGGTCAGGACGACGTAATCCTCGGGCAGGCGAAACCGCTGCTCGATCCGCGCGTAGCGGTCGCGCACTTCAGTCGTGCGAAAGCCGAACTCGGAAAAGGCGACCTCGCGTTCGGTGTCGATCAGGCGCGGTTGCTGGCGCTCGGCCACACGCGGCAGAATGTTCTCGAATTCTGGCAAGGCATGCGGGCGTTCGCCGGGCACGAATTCGACAACCATGACCTGCGCGCCATCGCCCGAGGTGCGGAACGACAGGCGGTTGACCGTGCTGGGAAGAAAGGTGATCCGCGCCGCGGACCGGGCCTGGCCCTGGACACTCCAGTATTCGGTGAACCGGAACGGGATCGGATCGCCGCCCAGCGCCGCCGAAATCCGCTGGGTGATCTGGGAAATCCAGGCGTCGCGGTAATCCGCCAGCCCTTCGGCGCCGCGAATCTCGATGCCGGTTCCGGTGGCCGCCGCCGCCGCGATCCCCATCATGAACCCGTCTTGCCCCGAGATGCCCTCGGCCGAGGCCAGAACCGCGCCCGAGTTGGCCAGGTCAATATCCGACCACAGAGCAAAGGAAGCCTCTGGGCCGCAGAAGATCCGGTGATATTGCACCAGTTCGATCCGCACATGGTTCTGCCCGGCCAGCACGACGGACGCGCCGACAGGAAAATCCACGACGCCGAACTCGGTGAAGTTCTGCAACTGGGATTCCCCGACCATCGTGTCGTTGATGTAGACCCGGAACTTGGACCGTTCGGGCAGGACGTTGATCGACGACAGGGTCGAGACGCGCAGCGCGCGCATCTGCGACGGCTGCGGCACGAACAAGGCGAACTCCAGGATCCGGCTTTCCCCGTCGAAGCGGATCGCGCTGCCTGCGGGGCGGCCGCGAGCCTCGATCGGGCGCAGCGAACTGATTATCGTCGGATCGCTTGCCGTCAGTTCGACAAAGTTGCCCCGATGCTGTTCGGCGTCAAATCGGTCGGCATTCAGCCGGTCCATCTCGACCTCGTCGAGCGGGGCAATGGTGCCCTCCATGGGCAGGGGGATCAGCGTCTGGGCAGAACCGGGCGACGCCGCGGAAACCGTCAGCACGGCAAGCAACAAAACCGCCAACGCAGCGGGGCGCGCGGTCAAGACCGACAGAGGAGAGGCGAATACAGGCATCAGAACCGCCCATCCTGATGTCCGGCCCCTTCGGGCGCGGGTTGACCGCGCTGCGCGCTGGATTGCGCGATGGCGGCTTGCAACAAGGAAATCGGGCGGCCACCGGGCGGCGGATCGAAGGCCTCGCCGAAGGCCAACAGGTGCGCGGGCTGCGTTTCCACGACCACCACGTCCTGTTCGCGCGCGCGTTGCCGTTGCAGGCGCGCGGGTTCTTCGGCCAAGGCGCGCAGCGTGCCCAGAATGCCCTGAATCGACAGTTTGATCACGTAATACATACCCATCAGCAGACCCATGCGCTTGTTGCGGCTCTGGCGGATGGCTTCCCAGGACGACGAGTCGCCAAAGATCATGTGGGCGACGGTTTCGCGCACGATCATCGGCTGCGTCGGATCGAACTTGACCCCCAGCGCCACTGAGTCGCCTTCGCGGATCACTGTCTGCACCTGAACGCGGACGGCGTTTTCCAGATGCGGAGATTTGGGGAACTCGGGCGTGAAATAGAAGGTATCGCCCTTTTGCGGGATCGGGGCGACCGAGCCATCGGGCGATGAGCGCGGACGCAGCACGATACGGCAGCCAGAGGTCGAGGCATCGACCACCGTTGCCCCCTGGAACACCGGATCGACAACGCCGATAGCGATGGTCGCGGGCACGTTGGTGGGCACGCGCGGCACGCCACGCCGTTGCTGACGCTCGGCCACAGCGCGCAATGCGGCGCCGACCAGCAGGAAATTGTAAACCGCCCAGCCCCCCACGACCATGATGATGTTGTGGTCGCCCGGATACATCACCCAGCGCACCGCGGCCGCCACCACGCCCAGAAGGGTCAGCGTGAAGATCAGCACCAGGGGCTTGTAGATCGGCGACACGAAATCCTCTTCGAGGATCTCGTCCTTGGCGGTCACGTTGAACTTCGCGCCGCGCGGATTGGCCACCGTCTTGAAGATCGCCTTGGACAGATAGGGGGCCTGTGCGGTTTCGTAGATCTCGGAAACAAGCGGCCAACGCACACGCCCGTAAAGTGCGTTCTGGATCATGAAGTTCACCGCCATGTAACTGGTCATGTAGACCGCCACTTCTTCGATCGTCGCGACAAAGATCTGCAAGCCGAAGAAAAGATAGGCCATCGGCGCGAGGATGAAGGTCATCCGCACCAGCGGGAACAGCCAGAAGGTCATCGAGTTCAGATAACACAGGCGTTGAGTCATGCTCAGGCCTCGACCGCGCAGCGGGTTCTTGAGGATCAGAAGCTGCATCATGCCCGTCGCCCAGCGACCGCGCTGTTCAATGAACGACACGAAGGTTTCGGGCTGAAGCCCTGCGATCATCGCATGATCGACATAAAGCGATTTCCAGCCGTTGCGGTGGATCTGCAACGCGGTTTCGGCGTCTTCGGTGATCGTATCCCCGGCAAAACCCCCTGCCTCGTCCAGCGCCTGACGCCGCAGCACGGCCGCCGATCCACAGAAAAACGCGCCGCCCCAGCGGTCCAGCCCGCG
>JAGRMK010000452.1:3168-7866 GCA_020441345.1 Paracoccaceae bacterium | reverse complement strand
TCCCCGCGGGTGCGGGGGAGCCTCTGGCGTCCAGTAGCTTGATTTTCCTGCAATGTCAAAAAGCACGACGCGAGTTCCGGGTGTGTCACTTTCGTTTAACGAGCAAAACCCCGTCGGCGTCCACGATGGTTTTCGGCGGCTCACCCAGGGTCTCGATGCGCAGTTTGCCGGGGGCGGTGGTGTCGCGCCAGACCAGGGTCAGGCTGCCATTGCCCAGGGCCTGCCACCAATCGGTCATCACCCCCCAGACCCGTGTGCGCACCCCCGCCGACATGTCGGGCGCAACATAGACGCCGGGCGAGACCTCCAGCATGATCGAGGTCAGAAAGCCGCGATAACGCATCTCGACATCGCGGGTCACGATCATCGTCAGGGCCATCAGTCGCGCCCCTCGATCAGCGCCTTGATGCGCTCGATCATCTGCGGGATCACCCCCTGCCGGCTCAGGGCGGCGCCGGTCAGACGGCGGGTCGTGCGCTCGATGTTCTCGGCGGGGCGATCCGACACCAGCCTTGCGGCCTTGAAGGCGCAGGGAATGGTCACGGTGTCGCGGTAGAGATCGGCGATATCGAGCACGAAGCTCTGCCCGGGGTCTTCGTGGATGAACCCCAGCTGCGGAATGGTGGCGGTGGCGCAGACGGCGATGGCGGCGGCGGCCTCGACCGCGCTGGCGGCATGGTTGAGCGCCTGGTTGGGAAGATCGGCAGCCAGCGGGTTTCCCCGGTCATAGCGCCTGCCCTGCCAGCGGATGCCGATGCGTTGCGCGTGCAGGGCGTAGGTTTCCTTCATCCGCGCGCCTTCGATCCCGCGCAAGACGTTCAGATCGGCGTGGGGCAGCACTTCGGCCAGGCGCAGGGCATACATGCGCCGCGCGGTCATCACGCGCAGATCGTCATCGGCCCAGATGCGGGCCTGCAACCGCGCCAGCCCCGACCGGTCGGGGATCATTGGCGGCGCGGTGTAAAGGCGCACGCCGTCTTCGCCCACGGCGGCCAGAGCGGTGCGCGCATGGGCCAACAGGCGCAGCGCATCGTGGCTGACGGTCGAGCCGGGCCCGAGCAGGATGATCGAGACGCCTTGCAGCGGGATCGCGTATTCGCCGGGCTCCAGCGCGTCGGCGGGCGCGGGCGCGCCCTGGACAAAGACCAGCGTGCCGTCGCGCGCGCTCAGGGCGCCGCGCGCCAGATACAGGCACCCGGCCCGGTCGGCATGGGGCACCTTGGCGCTGTCCAGGCCCAGCCGACCCTTGAGCATCAGCGCCCCAGCTGCGGTGGCCGCAACAGCAGCATGCCATAGCCATAACTGCGGTGACGCCCAACGCCGCGCGCCAGCAGCTCGGCAAAGGCGGCGGGGTCGGTGATCGTCAGGGTGCCGTGAATCACCGCATCCGGCCCCTCGATGCGGCGGCCGTTGCGCTGCACCCGGATCCGTTCGAACCGGGCAAGACGCGAGAGCGCCGGGTCGAGCGTCGCCGCAGGCGCCAGACGGGCCGCCAGCCAGTCGAGATAGGTGGCCTCGCGCGTGGTTTGGTGGCCACGCAGGACGGCGGCCAGAAAGGCGTCCACCTCGGCCCCCTTGCGCAACGACACCGGCGCGCCGGTGTCATCCGCGCCGGTCAGCTCCGACGCCAGCCGCACCACCGGGCGCAGGCGCAGGTCGAAGCCCAGGCGCTGACCGGCTGTCCAGGATTGCGCCGGACGGGGCAGACTGCGCAACCGATCCAGGTCGATCACGCCGGCCTGGGCGGGGGTCTGGCTGGACCGCGCGGCCTGGCGCAGGCTATCCGCATCGGTGGCGGCATAGGCATAAAGCGTGCCGTCGCGGGCGCGCGGCGCGACCATCAGGCGAAAGGGTTGCAAGGCGGCAGGGCCGAAGGTTTCGCCCAGCAGGTGATGCAGCACCCTGCCCTCGTCGAAACCCGCACCCAGGTTGCGTGACCCCGCCCACAGATGCAGCGCACGCAGCGACAGCGGCAGTTCGACCAGATGCAGGGTCATGGCAACACCCCTTCGCAGACCCGGCGATTGCCGCCATGCAAGCCGCTGGTCCAATTGCGCAGATCCGCAAGGTCCTGGCCGGGTGTATCGTCGATCTGTGGCCAAAGCGCCCGACCGGGCAGCCCCAGCGCGGCCAGCGCGGCGCGGGCATCCGCCCCTTCGACCCAGCCCGCGAACAGGGGCGCCGAGGGCAGGCAAGGCTTGCGCCCGATGAACAGCGGCCGCGCGGGGCGATCCAGGGCGGCGGCGAGCGATTCAAGATCAGGCCCCTCGCCCAGCAAAAGACGCAACACCACCCGGCAATCGTGATCCGCCAAATAGTCTCGGCGGCGGCGGTGCGGGCTGTCGTAGGTGGCGCCCGCGCGCTCATCAGGGCGGCCCCAGGTCGTCCAGCCACGATCCTTTCCCCCGAGCTTTGCATTCTGGCTGTCCGTCAACAACCGCCCTTCCCGCACGACCAACGCGCCGAACTCCAGCCGGTCCTGCAAGGCCTGGTGCAGCGCCCCCTGCTCGCGTCGCCACCCCAGGGCATTGGCCAGCAGCCCCGTCACGGCCGAGGCTGATGGAAAATCGCGCGTCGGCCCGACCTGATCGATGGCCACGCCGCCAAAGGCCATCAGGGGCGCGCGCAGGCGCAGATGAAGCCAGCGGGTCATCACGCCCCCTGCCCCACCAGCTGCGCGGGCAGCCCCCGGACAAAGGCGGCCAGATCGGCCAGCGTGCCGCGCTCGGCACCCGGCACATCGGCATTGGCCAGCGACATGACACGCCGCGCCTCGCCGGTCGCATAGGCTGCATCGAGGGCGCCCAGATGCTCGACCAGCTTGCCCACCGCCACGCCGGTATTCGCGGCACAGGGCATGCGGAACGCTTCGGCCAGCGACCGGGGCTGACGGTCTCCGGCCTCGACCATGAGGAACGCGGCCCGCGAATAGGGCGCGGTCGATCCCAGCTTTGCGCCCGGCGACACCTCGGCGATCAGATACAGCAGGTTGTGCAACACATCGCCCGCCAGCCGCGCATCGCCGCCCAGATTGGCCAGCAGGCCGGGCAGATCCACAACGACATAGCCATAGAACAGGCCCGAGGTCAGCTCGGTTTCCTGGATCGTGTCGGCGCCGGTATCCTCGTCGCGCGCCAGATCGTCGGCAGCGATGAAATAGTCGCTCTCCGCCTCTTCGGCATGCACGGTAAAGGCATGCGCGACGTGAACCGGGGCGTCGATGTTGGCCTTGGGGTCGGAGGTCACCATGCGACCAAACAAGGCACCGGTCAGCCCCCCCGGCAAAGCCGCCCCCTCGCTCATCGCCTTCAGGTTGGCCTTGCCCGCCTTGGCCCAGGCCTCGGCCGCAGCCTTGGCGGCCTTGGCATCGCCCGCGGCCTCGGCCACCAGATGCTTCGCCGTCTCGGTCAGATAATCCACCTCGACTTGCCCCAGCAGCAGCGTCTGGCGGGATTTCTTGTCAACACCCTTGTCGCCATAGACGGCCTTCAGCAGCGCCTCGCGCACAGCCTTGATCACCTCCGGGTCGATATCGGCCGACCAGGCACCAAACACCTTGCGGTCGATCACCTCGCGCGAGCGATAGGCCGCGTCTGCCCCCGCGATGGTGTGCAGCCCATGCGGGTCATCGGCCAGCCGCCAATGCCGCTTCAGACATTGCGACGACACCCGCGTGCGCAGCGTATCGCCATAGGGCAGGCGTTTCGCCAGGCCGGAATCGTCACGGTTCAGCAGCGCAGCGGTATAGGGTGCAAGGAAGTGGATTTGCAGGAAACGCGGGTCAGTCATCATGGGGTTCCTTGGTCAAAGATTGGTCGATGCGCTTGTAATAGGCCGCCGCCAGCCGGTCGTCGGACCAGCCGATCACCGCCTGCGCGAGCGTGACTACGTCCATGGTGACGCCGCGCCGGGCCAACATGCGGATCATGCGCTCCAGGTGGTCGCCCCGCGCCGCGCCGCGCGCGGCCAGAAACCGGGCAAACCGGTGTTCGGACAGAAACGGCTTGGCATCGGGCACGTTCAACGCCTTGGCACGGTCGCCCCCATCGGCCAGCACCGCGCCCAGATGTCTGCCGGTTTCGTGGATGGTTTCCTCCCGGCTGGCGGGCGTCATCAACGCAACCAGACGGGTGAACAGCCGCCAGTCAGCCTCGTGCGCGTGCGACACGCCAAGCCGCGCCACCTGGCGCCAGAACAGCGCGGACCCGGCAGGCCCCATGCGTCGCGCCTCGGCCTTGTCGCCGGGGCTGGCAGCGGCAAGGGCCGCGGCAATCGCGACCGCACGGCGCTGGGTTTCGGTTTCAGGCATCGACATGTGTCTCCTCCGCTTGCAGACCTTTCACGGCTTTCGCCAATCCGTATTCCAGTTGCCGCCGCCCCCGTGTTTCAGCGCGCGGGCGCATCAGCGAGGCACAGGGGATCGCCGGCAGCGCGCGGTCGAACTCGTCGCGGGCGATGCCTGCCAGGGTGTTGACGAAGGCCAGGCGCAAGGCGCCCTGCTCTGCGTCCGAACCCGCCGCCATCCGCGCCCAGAGTTCGGCAAAAAACAACCGGTCCGCCTGCCGGCGCAGCGCGTCGCGCGCGGGCAGGCTGCGGGTATAGTGCGGCTTGGCCACCTTTTCGCGCAGGCCGCCTGCCGCCACCGTCGCCAGCCCGTTGCGCAGGGCCAGATCGACAGCCGCGATATCGGCCAGCACG
>JAGRMK010000452.1:0-3063 GCA_020441345.1 Paracoccaceae bacterium | reverse complement strand
CCGCGCGCAAACGCCTCGGCCACCAGCAGCATCGGCTCATTCGCGTCCTGCGCCTGTCGCTGTGCGAGCGGCGGCACGGCCCATTTCGGCGGGACACCGAACATCAACTCGACCAGCAGCTCATGCGTCCAGTCCCGGTCACCCAAGGTCAGGCTCTTGCCTTCGGCCAGATGCACGGGTGCCCAGGGATCGCCGGTATTGCCCTTGGCGTCCTTGCCCGCCAGACGCGCGGCCTTGGAGGTGCTGCGCTGCGCATGGATAGCGCCAGTGATGGCCACCAGCCGGATGCGGCGGCAGACCTCGATGAACAGCGGGTCCAGGGCGGAAAGATCCAGAGACCGCCCCTCTGGCCAGGGTTCCAGCCAGATCAGGGCCTTTCCGGTGATCCCGGAACGCGCCTGCAACAGGCTGGTCACGTCACGCGCCCACCATGCCGAAGGGTCGATCCGGGGCGATCCCGCACGCGCCGGGGCCAGCCCCAGCAGCACCCGCGAGGACGACCCACCGTTCATCCGCGCAATGCCATAGTTCCCGGCACCGCCGAACCCCTCCATCGTCTGCAAACTGACCAGCGCGAACAGCCAGTCCTGCGGCGCGGCATGGCGCGCGATCTCGCGCTTTACGTCGTGATTGCGCGAAGTGATCAGCATGTCGAGCGCGTCGGGGGTGGCCACGTCGGTCCATTTCAGCCCGCCCGGATCGGCGGGCTGCAAAAAGGCCGGGCGGGTCCGGTCGGCACCGATCAGGTGCCAGGGCTCATCATCGGGAAAGCCCGGGGTCAGCGCCCGAAGCGCCGCGCGCCACTCATCCTCAACGACCGGCAGGTCGCGCCGGCCCGCAGCGTCCAGCGCCAGGGCCGAAAGTTGCACCAGAAACATGTGCCAGGCCGGGCGCTGATGCGGGCGCAGCGCCGGATAACCCTGCACCTCGCCCCGCGCCATCGCCGCCAGCAAGCCCGGCAGGCTGTGCCAGCCGGTGTCCGTCTGGATCAGCGATTCGTGCAGCAAATCAAACGTCATCGCCCCCTCCTTGTTGCAATCCCATCGGACCATAGCGCATCACCCTGTCAGAAACTGTCACCTTGACCGGAGGGCCGGGATCGACCCCGACCGCTTCCTCGCCCGTCAGCCCGCCTGACCAATGCGCGGGCAGCGCAAACCGGTGGATCGGGGCGCCAAAGGCGCCGATTGTCCCCTCGGGCAGGGTCAGAATCACGCCCTCGCCCCCCAGCCGCGTGCGGATGCGTTCGTCATCGGGAAAGCAACGGACGGCGCCATTCGGATCAAGAAACGGCAGTGACCGGTCCAGCGTCACCAGGCCGGCGGTGCGCATCTCGGCCAGGGCCTTGCCCGTGACACGCTGCCAGTAGCCCTGCCAGCCGCGCGCCTCGGCCAGCGCCGCCAATGCCTGCGGATGCGTCGCTGCTTCGACCAGCGCACGATTCATCTGCGGGATCCGCCAGACCGGCTGCGCCGTGATCTGGTCCAGCGTGGCCTGCAACCCCGGCACGTCGACATAGACACCCGACAGGCTGGGACCATGCGCAAAAGCACCAAGCCCGTTTTCTGCCGCCCGCGTCAGCGGGTCCAGCCCGGTTGGAGGGCAGAGGACAATCACGCGCGCCTGGGCAAAGCCATCGGGGCGCGGTCGGCGGTGGCGATGCAACCGCCCGATGCGCTGCAACAGCACATCCATCGGGCACAGATCGGTGATCAGAAGGTCCGCGCACAGATCCAGCGATTGCTCCAGCGTCTGTGTTCCAATGACGATCCGCCCGCCCAACGGGCTGTCCTTGCCGATGGCCTTTTCCACCGCGCTATCCAGAAGCGCACGATCCTCGGCGGCGAAACGGCTGTGATGCAGGGTCGGGATGCCGTTGACCGCCAGCAACAGGCCCCCTGCCCCGGATTGCATGCACGCCTCATAGGTCTCCTGCGACCGGGCCACGGTGTTGCGGATCACCAGCACCCGCGCCCCCTGCCCCGCTGCACCGGCCGCCAACCGTGCCGCATCCGCACCCGACCATCCGCTGTGCGGCTCTACCTGCACCACCTTGGCCGCGTCGGGATCCGCCGGGATCGGGTGCAGCCCGCGGGATGTCCAGGCCGCCGGATACGGCAACGCCCGGTCATAGGCCAGATCGCCCGGCGGCTCCGATCGCCACCGGCGCCGCGCCGCCGCCCCCAGGGTCGCCGACATCAGCATCACATGGCCCCCCAGGCCCAGATGCGCCTGCGCCATCGCCAGCTGCGTTTCGGTCATGTAGGGGTCCGAGGCATGAACCTCGTCGATCACCAACAGGGCGCGCGACAGGCTGACGCCACGCAGATGTGCGAACTTCACCTGCAATCCCCCCAGGGCCACCTGATCAACCGTTCCGACCGCAACGCGGGCGGCCAGATAGCGTGCCGAGTGTTCTGCTGCCCAGCGTTGCGGCGCCACCGTCCCGTCATCCCACAGGACCCGGAAATCCGGCAGCCGCATACCAATCGCGTCACCCGCCACCGCCTGACCCGGGATCGCCAGAACAGCCTCAGGGGGCTGGTCGAACATACGCTGCAGGGCGCTGTTGACACGCTGGTGAAGCTGCCGCGCGGCGGCTCGGGTCGGCACCGCAAAATAGAGCGAATCGACCTTTCGGTCGGCCAGAAGGGCCGCGAAGCGCCACAACGCGGCTTCGGTCTTGCCGGCGCCGGTTTCCGCTTCGAGCAAGATCAGGCGTTCGTCGGTCGGCATCGCGCCAATCGCGCGCTGCGCGTCCCGAGGATCAGCGTGGTCCGAGATCAGCGACCACGCCGCAGGACCACGCAGCGGCGGGCACGCGGCCAGCCCGATCTGCGCCACCCGTTGCCGGGCCCGCTCGCTAGCCGTCCGCCAATAGTCGGGCCTGTAATCGGCCTCGAACGGAAAGGCCCGCCGGTCTGATCCGACCCAATCGGCCAGGGTCAGCAAGCCGCAGAAGAAATGCACCAGTGCGGGTTTGGGCTCGGGAACGGATGCTGTCCGGATCACCGGAAACCAGTCGAGCAGCGACCGGCCCAGGACCAATTCTTGCGCGCGCCA
>JAGRMK010000451.1 GCA_020441345.1 Paracoccaceae bacterium | reverse complement strand
ACGCACGACAGCTCACGGCAGCACGGTGCCGAGTGCCAGAGGCATCGTGCTTGGTCAGCCTCGCGCGCGCCCCGACGATTCCCGCCCGCTCTGGCCCCGCCCGCCCTGGACAATCCCAGGGAATATCTCGTTTCTATCCAAATAAATCGATTTTACATTGTTTACTGCCCAACCGCTTGCCCGTATGATTGCCCAAGGAGGATTCTCATGGACGTGCATCGGTCTTTGACGTCGCGTGCCCACCATCACATCCGTGAGATGGTGCTGTCCGGTGAGCTGACTCCAGGCACGCGGATCCAAATCGATGTTCTGCGTGAAAAGCTGGATATGGGCGCAAGCCCGATCCGGGAAGCTCTGAGCATCCTGTCGTCAGAGCAACTGGTGGTCCGTAACGAACAGCGGGGCTTTTGGGCGCCCGCGATCAGTTCGGAAGATTTCGCGATCTTGCTGGACACCCGTTGCCGCGTCGAAGCCATCGCGTTCGCGGATGCGATCGCGCAGGGCGGGTCTGCCTGGGAAGAGCGGATCGTCATGTTGCGATACCGGTTGAACTCGCTGGACCGGACCAACCACCCAGACGCGTGGGAAATCGCGCACCGAGAATTTCACGCAGCCCTGATTTCCGCCTGCCCCTCGCGGTATCTGCTCAACTTCTGTGCCCAGCTTTACGATCTGGCGGTGCGGTATCGCAACGTTGCCCGGCTGGTTGCCTATCCTGAACGCCAGATCACCGATGAGCATGCGCAAATCGCCGAGGCAGCCCTGGCGCGCAATGCCGAACGCGCTGTGGCCCTGCTGAACGACCATTATCGCAAGACCGGCGATTTCCTGGTCCGCAAGCTGGCCGAACAAGAAGACCAGGGCCGCGCCGCCGGGGCGGACACGGCCTGCCGGATCGTCGTTTGAGGCCCCCGCGTCAGGCCGGAGGCAGGACGAAGTCGAAATCGACGACGCTGAACCCATCGGCCAATCTCTCGCGCGCGGCAATATCCGCCGGCAGCGCCGCGCGATCCCCGGGCTTGTATTCCATCACCAGATCGCTGCGCACGCCGAACACGGCGTCCTGGTCCAGATAGGGGTCATCGCTGGGAAATACCTCGGTCACGAGGGTGCGGAACCCCGGCGCCTGCACGATGAAATGCAGGTGCGAGGGGCGCCAGGCATGGCGCCCGGTCGCCTTCAGGATATCCCCGGCGGGGCCGTCCGAGGGCACCGGATAGGGCGCAGGCCGAATGGTGGACAACGCATAACGCCCATCTGCGCCGGTGGTCATCGAAATCCGCAAGTTATAGTCGGCCTGCGAAGGATCCTGCCCTGAGTAGAGGCCGTTGTCGGCGGTTTGCCACAACTCGATCACCGCGCCCTTGATCGGCGCGCCGGACTGATCGCGCACGTGGCCTTGCACGACCACCTGTGGCCCGACATTGTCGCCAATCATGTCGCCGCCCACCGGCAGGTTGGGTGCGCCGAGGATATGGAACGGCCCCAGCACCGAGGAATTGGTGCAGCCCTTGGGCGAGTTGATCATGTCCACCAGCGAACTGAGCCCGAGCACGTCGGAAAACAGCACGAACTCGTTGCGCTCACTGTCGGAAATCTCGCCAGCGCGGGTCAGCATTTCCAGACCCTTGCGCCATTCGGCATGGGTCAGACCGACCTCTTTTGCGAAGTCATGCAGATGCCGCACCAGCGCCGACAGAACCTCTTGAACGCGGGGGTCCGTATCAGGGCCAGACAGCGACAACAGCAGATCTGTCAGGGAATCGGGGGTGACATTGCGCATGGAGAACCTCGTACGGAAGGGGAGTTACGGCAGCAGCGCCGTGGACAGGATGGGGAATTCGATCAGGATCACCAGGACCGCGAGCATCACGCCGGCAAATGGCAACGCGCCCATGAACACGTCCTTGAGCGAGATCGACGGATCTTCGATCGTGCTTTTGATCACGAAGCACGAAATCCCCAGAGGCGGCGTCAGCAAGCCGATTTCTGCCCCGATTACGACGATGATGCCGAACCAGACAAGGCTGACACCCAGCGGTTCGATGATCGGCAGGAACAATGGCACCACGATCAGGATGATCGAGGCCGTGTCCAGAAGCGTGCCGAGAAACAGCATCAACACAACCAGCATGATCATCACGGCGGCAAAGCCCAGCTGGTAGGTTTCCAGGAAATCCCCAAGGGCGTTGGGAATGCCGGCAATGCCCAGCATGCGGCTATAGATCGAGGCGGCGGTGATCAGGAACAGGATCGCGGCCGTGATATGCCCGGTTTCCAGAAGTGCGTTCCAGAACCCCTTCAAGTTGATCTTGCGGCGCGCGATGGCCAGGATTAGACCCAGCGCGGCGCCTGCGGCTCCGGCTTCGACGGGGGTCAGCCAGCCGGTATAGATGCCACCCAGCACGGTCAGCACCAGACCTGCCAGCGGGATGCAAAGCTTGAACACCTCCCACATGGTCAGCAGGTTCCGGGTTTCCGGTGGGTTCATCACGCCGCCAGTGACGACGAAGTTGGGCCAGAGTCTGGCCATGACAAAGATGGCCCCGATATAGGCGGCAGACAGCAAGATGCCTGGAATGATACCGGCCAGGAACATGTGTCCAACCGATTGCTCGGCCACGATGGCGTAAATGATCAGCATCGCCGAGGGCGGAATGATCATTCCCAGGACCGAGGACCCCGCCACGACACCAACCGCGAACCGTTTGTTATAGTTCAGCTTCATCATCTCGGGGACGGCGACCTTGGTGAACACGGACGCCGAGGCGATGGAACTGCCCGTCACCGCCGCGAAGAGCGCGTTCGCGCCGACGGTGGCCATGCCCACACCGCCCAGGATGCGGCTGAACAGGGTGTTCATGACCTTGTAGACATCCTCGCCCAGGCCGGCTCTGGAAACGATCAACCCCATGAAGGTGAACAGCGGGATGGTTGCAAAGGAATATTCCTTGACGCTGTCGCCCACCGCCACCTTGAGCAAGGCCATCGAAAGGGTGAAATTGTCGCGGATGATCCAGATGGTGACGAAAGACACCACGCCCAGAGCGATAGGAATATACACCCCGAGATAAATCAGCACGACCATGGCGACGACGGAAATCAGGCCGATTTCAAAGGGACTCATGCGCCCGACTCCTCAAGGTGCAGATGTTCGGGGCGTCGTTTGCCCAAGATGGCCTTTGACGCAAAGATCAGACAAGCCAGCACGCTGGAAGAAAAGATCACCAGGTGGATCGGCCAATAGGGGGCAGTAAAGATCCCCGGCGTGCCCATGAAAGAGCCGGAGTCCCAGGAGCGCAGAAACTCGGGCCAGATTGCCTTGGCGATCAGACCCATGAAAACCGCCGAAACCGTGTCGATCAGGCGCGCAAAGAACCGGGCGGTTCCGGGGCGGCGGTCCGCCAGCACGGCGAGCATTCCGTCGGATCGCGTCAGGCGATTGATGCGGATCACGTCCGGCAATTGCAGGAACACGATCATCACCATCAGGAATTGCACCATCTCATAGGTGCCGGGGAAGGGCGCGTGAAACAGGTTCCGCGACACAACGTCAGTATTGATCAGCAGCACCAGCGCCAGAACCACCAGCGTGCCGGTGGCGTTGGCGAATTTCGCCACTGCCGAAAGCCCCCGCGCCGCCAGATTGACGGCGCGGAAAAGCCCATTGTGGGACGTGCTGCGGTCGGGCACCGATCAGGCCTCGGTTGCCCAGTTGCGCGCGGGCACTTCTCCGGCGGCGATCAGCTTGTCGATATAGGCCGACAGCATCGCGGTGCCGTTCTTGCCGGCCGCGTCCAGACCTGCGGCCCATTCCTGTGCGATGTTCGGCATCGCAGCGGCCCAGGCGGCGCGCTCTTCTTCCGACAGATCGACAATCGTGCCGCCCGCTGCGACATAGGCCGCTTCCGAGCTTGCCGCGGTGTTCATCGCTTCCGCGGCCAGGCGGTCGCGGTATTCGACTGCGGTTTCCCGCAAGATCGCTTGCACCTCGGGCGCCAGCGAGTTCCAGAAATCGGCGTTCACCGTCAGCGTCTTGCTGTTCACCGCACCCAGGTTGGCGCGAAGCATGTAGGGTGCAACCTCGGCGATGGCAAAGGTGTTCGCAGCCTCGGGCCACAGCATCGCGGCGTCGACGACCCCGGTTTGCACCATGTTGTAAAAATCCGTCAGACCGCCGCGCACGCCGACGGCGCCATCGAGCCCCTCGAGATAGCGCATGTTGTAGCCGGCGCCCGCGACCTTGAGACCAGCCATGTCGGCCAGCGAGTTCACCGGGTTCTTGCTGAACACCTGATAGCTGTCCAGCACCACGCCGGTCGCCAGATAGACCTGGTTTTCGGCAAGGAATTCATCGCGCATATCGGGGAATTCATCAGCGATCTCATCCACCGCCCGGGCCACGATCGACGCGTTCGACGAAATGAACGGCGTTACCGCGGAAATCGCCTGACTGGGCAACTCAGAGGCATGGAAAATGGTTGTCACGACACCGATGTCGCCCAGACCCAGCCGCATGCCCTCCAGCACGCCACGCGGATTGACGATGGAACTGCCATAGCTTTCCTGGAAGTCCATCGTCTCCAACCCGGCTTCGGCGAGGCGGCGGTTGACTTCGGGCAGGAAGAAGTTGCTGAGAACCTGCAGCCACATCGACCGCTCCGGGTAGCCGTCGATCACCGTCACGGTGCGGGCCGTTGCGAGCGCGGGCAGGCCAAAGGCGCCCAGGCCTACGGCCGAGGCGGTGCCTGCAAGAAGAGTCCGTCTGTTGAGTTTAAGGGTCATGATCTGGTCCTCCCGAGCCAGTGGTTCTTCATTTGTGCCGTCTCATCTGGGGCCGGACCGAAGCCCGGCACCCGCCCTCCCACGGTCAGAGAAAGCTGCACGCCTCCTCAAACGGCAACCGAGGCAGTTTCGCAAAGATTGCCGTTTCATCGGCATAGCCGAGATTCAGCAAGAAGTTGGATCGCAGGCTTGTGCCCTTGAACAACACCTCGTCCACGACCGCGTTGTCAAACCCCGAGATCGGCCCGCAATCCAGCCCCATCGCACGCGCGGCGATCATCATGTATGCGCCTTGCAAGGTAGCGTTGCGGGCGGCCGTATCGTCGACATAGGCCGGCTTGTCGCGGAACAGAGGCTTGCGATCTTCGTGCGGAAACAAGAAGTCCATTCTTTCCCAGAACTTCAGATCCTCGGCGATCACCACCGTGACCGGGGCGCTCAGAACCTTGTCGACATTCTTTGCCTTCAGCGCAGGCACCAGTTTTTGCTTGCCCTCGACCGACCGAACGAAAAAGAAGCGCGCGGGCGAGCAATTCATGCTGGTCGGGCCTTGGCGCGTGATGTCGTAAAGGCGGCGCAATTGTTCTTCAGTGACCGGACGGTCCTGCCAGGCGTAGTGCGATCGCGCCTTGGTCAGGATCAAATCCAGCCCGGCCTGATCCAGCTGGCTGATCTGCGCGCGCACGGCGCGGATTTCGGCCTGGGCCTGGGCACGCGGGTCTTCGGCTGTTGAGAGCGGCATGGCGGTCATTGTGCGGCGAATCCTTGTGCTGCTTCGTCGCCCTCGGCCTGGATCGGATTGCGGCAAATACCGATCCCCTCGATTTCGACCTCGACGACATCGCCGGCTTTCATCCAGACCTGCGGCTTGCGGGCGTGGCCGACACCGGGCGGGGTGCCAAAGGCGATCATGTCGCCCGGCTCCAGCGTCATGATTTCAGACACGATGGCGATGGTGCGCGCGACCGGAAAGATCATGTCCGAGGTATTGCTGTCTTGCAAAACCCGACCGTTCAACCGCGTGCTGATGCGCAACCCGCTGGCACCTTCGGGCAGCTCGTCGGGAGTCACCACAAACGGGCCGACGGCGCCGGTGCCGTCGAAATTCTTGCCTGCCGTCCACTGATGGGTCTTGCGCTGGTAGTCGCGCACCGAGCCGTCGTTGAATACCGAATAGCCGAACACATGGTTCAGCGCGTCGGCCTGCTTGATGTGACGGCCGCCCTTGCCGACGATCACCATGAGTTCCGCCTCGTAGTCGAACGTGACCGAGGCTTTCGGCAGGATCATCGGCGCTTCGGCTGCAATCATCGACGTTGCCGCGCGCAGGAACATCGCCGGGTAGTCGGGCACATCGTAGCCGCCTTCGCGGGCGTGTTCCGCATAGTTCAGGCCAAGGCACACGATCTTGCCCGGCCGATCCAACAGCCGCGTTGGCGTGATCTGCGCCAGGTCGTAGTTTGGCGCGTCGGGCGCCGGCGCGGGCAGGGTGCCGCCCGCCGCCTGCGCGGCAATGATGTGTGTCAGATCGCCCTCGGCCAGCAACACAGCGCGTCCGTCGATCACCGCAAAAACCTGAGGCTTGCCCTGATCGGGTGCCGTGCCGGTCAACAACTTCATGGAAAGTCCCTCCCCTGTTGTCACCAAGATTCCCGAAATAAAACGAGTTGTCAAACTAAAATCGATTTTTTAAGATGATGCCGAATCCAGAAGGCCATACCGATGTCAAAAGAGAAGTCGTTTTCACGGATCTTGCGCAATATTCTGGGTCCGTCCGCTCTGCAGCGTCTGTGGGGTGACGGGTTGCACAGCGCCGAGGATGACCCGGTTGAGTTGAGCCGGATGTTGCTGACAACGCGCGGCGAAGTGTCGGGAGTGGCGATCGCGGACCGCGTTCTGACCTTGATCGACGATCTGGACGAGCCGGGATTCGCGCAGTTTTGCGCGGCGTTGCGCGACCAGTTCGAAGTAGACATCGATGCCGTGCTCGCCGCGGCCAATGCCGCAAAATCCGGTGCTCCGGCGGCGCTCAAGGCACTTCAGGCCGCCGCCGAGCCTCCTCGCCAAGAGCTGTTTCGCCGTCTCAACGCGGCACCTCGCGGCACCGCCCGGCTGGTGGCGTTCCGGCGTCGCCTGCTGGATGCCCAGCGTGCAGATCCCAGCTTCGGGCCGATCGACATCGATCTGCGCCACTTGCTGCGAAGCTGGTTCAACCGCGGGTTTCTTGTTCCGGCCCGCATCGACTGGCAGACCTCTGCCGCGGTGTTGGAAAAGATCATCGCATACGAGGCGGTACATGCCATCGACAATTGGGACGACCTGCGGCAGCGGCTGGCCCCGGCGGATCGTCGCTGCTTTGCCTTTTTCCATCCGGCCCTGCCCAATGAGCCGTTGATTTTCGTCGAAGTGGCGCTGACCAGGGGGCTGGCGACCTCGATCCACGAAGTTCTCAAGTCGCCGCGCCCGGTTTTGTCCCCCGACGAGGCCGACACGGCGATTTTCTACTCGATTTCCAATTGCCAGGCCGGGCTGGCCGGTATCTCGTTCGGAGCCTTCCTGATCAAGCAGGTTGCTGCCGATCTGCAAGCCGAGTTGCCGGGGCTGCGGGTGTTTTCGACCCTGTCGCCAGTGCCCGGACTGGCGCGCTGGATCGCCGGTCAAGGCCATACTCCCGAAGCCCTGGCCGATGACCCCGATGCGTTGCTGGCGGCTGCCGCCGATTACCTGCTGACTGCCAAGGATCGTGCGGGCCGCCCCATGGACCCGGTCGCACGGTTTCATCTGGGCAACGGGGCAGAATTGCACCGGCTTAACCTGCGCGCGGACCTGTCGCCCAAAGGGGTATCGCAAAGCTGTGGCGTGATGGTGAACTACCTCTATGATCTCGATCAGGTGGAAGCGCGACACGAGGCCCATGCCGCGTCGGGCGACATTGCGGCGGCCCGTTCCGTTCGCGCGCGCCTGTCCAACAAAGGAGCGCATAGCGCATGACCTCGAACCCCCTGCACAAAGCCTTGCTGAACCATCAACCGGACGATGCGCCTTTTCTCGCGACCTTGTCGGATGACACGGTTCTGACCTACGGCGCTCTGCGCCAGAGGGTCGGGCAGACGGCGACTGCCCTGGTGTCCAAGGGTGTTCGGCCTGGCGACCGGGTGTTGTGTCAAATTGCCAAATCGCCCGACGGGCTGGTTATGTATCTGGCGACGGTCTGGGCGGGGGCGGTCTTTGTGCCGCTGAACACCGGGTATACGCCCTCTGAGGTCGACTATTTTCTAAAGGACGCGGATCCGGCGCTCATGATCCTGGATGCGTCAACCGCGGCGGCACGGGACGTGGCTCAGGCGCGCGGTGTGCCGGTGGCCGATCCGCAAGAGCTGACCTCAAGCGCCGTGGCGCCCATGCCCCCGGTTGCGCGTGTGCCACAGGATCTGGCGGCCATTCTGTACACCTCGGGAACCACCGGGCGTTCGAAAGGCGCGATGCTGACGCATGATAACCTGATCTCGAACGCTTTGGCGCTGAAAGAGGCCTGGGCCTATGACTCGGCGGATACGCTGATCCACGCGCTGCCGATCTTTCACACGCACGGCTTGTTCGTGGCCACCAACATTACCCTGGCCGCGGGGGCGCAGATGATCTTTCTGCCCGCGTTCGATCTGGCCGAGATTGCCCGGGCGATGCCTGCGGCGACGGTTCTGATGGGCGTGCCGACGTTCTATACCCGGATGATCGATGACAGCCGGTTCAGCCGCGCGGCCATGGCGCATATGCGGTTGATCGTATCCGGCTCCGCGCCCTTGCTGGCCGAGACCCATGCCGCGTTTCAGGCCCAGACCGGCCATGCGATTCTGGAACGCTACGGCATGACCGAAACC
>JAGRMK010000450.1 GCA_020441345.1 Paracoccaceae bacterium | reverse complement strand
CGAGCCAGGGGATCGGGAACCATTGAAATCCAAAGGGATTGCCGGGGCAGCTTTCGGGCGCATCGGGGGCGTAGAACGCCGTCTGTTTCAGATGCGGTGCCAGCGGATCGGCGAGGCCCAGCAGATCGGCCCCGTTCGCGCCGTAGCCATGAACAAAGATCACCACCGACCGGGCAGACCCCTTCGGCGCACCCTTGCGGGCGGATTTCAACGGACGGGGGGGCATGGAGGCTCCTTTCAGGCGATGCCTTCGCGGCTCTTGGCGTGATGGTAGTAATGCCACAAAAGCCCGGCGGCAACCGTGCGCCAGGGCGACCAGGCCTCGGCCATCTTCCGCAGCGACGCCTCGCGCGGGCGCTCGGGCAGGCCGAACAACAGACGTGCGGCTTCTTGCAAGGCCAGATCGTTGGGCGCAAAGACATCGGCCCGTCCCAGGCTGAACATGACGTAGATTTCCGCGGTCCATCGGCCGATTCCAGGCACGGCGGTCAGGGTTTCCAGGATCTCGGTTTCGGGGGCATGGGTAAGCGCGTCGAAATCGATCCCGGCTTCGGCCAGCGCGCGGATATAGCGGGCCTTTTGGCGGCTGAGCCCGCAGCCGCGCAGCGCGTCGTCGCTGGCGGCCAGGATCGGGGCGGGGTGGGTATAGCCCGCGCTCTCCAGTCGGGCCTTGATCGCACGCGCCGAGGCGACCGAGACCTGTTGGCTGACGATTGCCCCCAGCAGATCGTCGAAGCCTCCGGCACGGCGGCGCAAGGGCGGCGGGCCACAAAGCGCCAGAGCCTCGGCAAAGCGGGGCTCGCTGCGGGCCAGCCAGTCGGCGCCTTCGGCCATGCAGGCCTCTGTGGTCAGGATGCGGGTCATGCGCGCCATCATGCCGGGGCGTGGCAGGGGCGGCAAGCCCCCCGGCGGCCAATGCCGGCTGGCCTCGACGGATAGCGTGTTGCGCGAAGGATGCACAACCGGTGCGAATGTGGGCGCAAACACGGCGTCGGCGTTTTTGGTCTGGGCATTCCGGTCATGCCTTGGGTAAAAGGGAGGGTAGGGAACCAGTTGGATACTTTTTTATGGACTATTGGGCCGCATTGCGTGAGCGCGCGCCACGCGCCGTGTCGCGTCGCATCCTTGATCTGTTCGCGGATGAGAGCCGCGCAGAGGATTTCTGCACCACATTTGACGCTTCTGAAACCGGCCGGGTCCGGTTCGATTATGCCAAGACCAATCTTGATGCCGAAACCCGCGACCTGCTGATCGGTCTGGCGCGGGCGACCGGGGTCGAAGCGCGGCGCGACGAGATGTTCTCGGGCGAGGCGATCAACGAAACCGAGGGGCGCGCAGTCTTGCATACGGCGCTGCGCAATCTCGAAGGGTCGGTGATCGTTCAGGGTAGCGACGTGATGCCGGGCGTGCGCGCCACCCTGGCCCGGATGGAGAGCTTTGCCCGCGATCTGCGCGATGGCCGCATCCGCGGCGCCGGCGGGCGGATCACCGATGTCGTCAATATCGGCATCGGCGGCTCGGATCTGGGCCCGGCGATGGCGACGCTGGCATTGGCGCCCTATCACGACGGGCCGCGCTGTCATTTCGTCTCGAATGTCGACGGGGCGCATATCCAGGATGTGCTGGATATGCTGAACCCGGAAACGACGCTGGTGATCGTTGCCTCGAAAACCTTCACCACCATCGAGACGATGACCAATGCCGAGACCGCGAAGGCGTGGATGGCGCGCGTGGTCAGTGAGCCGACACGGCAGTTCGTGGCGTTGTCGACCGCGCTCGACAAGACCTCGGCCTTTGGTATCGACCCGGCGCGGGTATTCGGGTTCGAGGATTGGGTCGGCGGGCGTTATTCCGTCTGGGGGCCGATCGGGCTGAGCCTGATGATCGCCATCGGCACCGAGAATTTCCGCGCCTTCCTGGCCGGTGCGGCGGCGATGGACCGGCATTTTCGCAACGCGCCCCTGGCGCAGAACATGCCGGTGATGCTGGCGCTGGTCGGCGTCTGGCACCGGCAGATCCTGGGCCATGCGGCGCGGGCGGTGCTGCCCTATGATCAACGGCTTGCGCGGCTTCCGGCCTATCTGCAACAGCTCGAGATGGAATCAAACGGCAAGCGCGTGTCGATGGATGGCAAGGATTTGACGGTGGCTTCGGGGCCGATCGTGTTCGGTGAACCGGGCACCAACGGCCAGCACGC